>NZ_NRJG01000168.1 GCF_003585935.1 Psittacicella hinzii | reverse complement strand
ATGAGATGAGATGAGATGAGGAAAAAGCAAGTGACGAAAAATACTAAAAGTCAAAAAATAACTAAACCAATACGCAAAGCACTCTCAAACATCAAGCTGCATAAGGATATTTGTATCGATTTTAAAAGTCGCAATGGTAAAAGTTGCTACAAAAACAATTGCATGCAGCAATGCTGCATGCAAATCGATTCACTTTACACATCACAGAGAGCTTAAGACCTAAAAGCTCTACTTCCAATAATTGATTGGCACTTACAATCAATTACTAGCAAGAAAGCATGATGACCAGTCATACTTCCTTGTTACTTATACTTCTTAAGTATAAGTAAGAGGTATTTACTATACAAGATAGTAAAAATTCTTTAAAAGAATGAGAACAATTTAATGAAGTATAGATCAAACGAGAAATATCTCCATTAATTTACATCGGATTTTGTTTTTCTTTCTATGACTATTATAAACAGTAAGTAGATAAAATTTACACAGTTCAGAAAAATATTTTTTTTATTCTTCTTTTTCCCAGCAAGATCAAAGGTAAATTTACGCTTTTTAGTCATAATCAAAAGTATGAATAATAGCCTATAAACCTAGGATTAACACTACTTTTATGTGCTTTAATGAATGACAAGACTACTATTCTTTTCGTTTTTTGCACTATACAATAACCACAAAAATACTCAGGTTATTTAGAAGAATGTGGAATAATTTGTAAAAAGCTTTTAAAAACTTAGATAAAACTGAAGTACCTAAAAATAGCTAAATCTCTTTATTATCTAGAATAGATAAGATTATTAATAAATAATAATTTTATAGAAATTAAACCTTAGTTAAGCTGTAAGCTGGGCTCTCTTGATAGTACGGTTTAACTAGTATAATTAATGAACTAAGTTAGCTAAAAAAGGTTAGAGTAACCTAATTTTTTATTTTATTTAATTCTATTTAGCTGCTAAACAAATTTAAATGAATTTTGAGATAAACGTTAAGCATTAAGGTTATAAGAAGTGAATTGTGCTGCTTAAGTAGTAAAGAGAGTAAGTTAAAAAAAATGAACTTAAAAAGTAACTTCTCTCTATGACTCCCTCTCCTTATGCTGCTCCTCAAGAGATAAAAGATTAAGGATATATTAAAAACTCCCTAAGTAATAGTTGTACATACATAAGTTAAACACGAGTGAGTTAAATAGAGTGAGCATAGAAAAATAAAACTATTTTACATACTCCCAAACACTGGTTCGAGGCGCATAGAAATTCCGCAGCCATCACTTAGTAGTAATTTGATACTTATAAATTTACGTTTTTAAAACTTGTAATTGTTAGTTTTTTCTTTGCTTTTACTTCGACTAAAATTAGTAAAACTAACAATTCTTTCGCAACCATATACTTTCTTACGTAACTTACTCTAGTTTTCTCTCATCATAAGCTTAAATACAATAAAATATATCTAGGTATTAGAGTCCCTAAATTCATCTAATTCCTAGCTTGCAAGTACTTATGCCAAGAGCATAAATCGTCGAACGATTATATTGTCTACTAATTATTCTTATGTGATATATAGAATATATCCATAATAGCGCCTTTATGTTTGTGTCATTATTGTGTGGAATCAATAGTCACTACGACTAAAGTGTGCTTCTCCTCTTTAACTTTAGGTGACGGGATCTTCCCAACATGTATTCTTGTGCCCAGCACACGTTATGAGAAAGAGCCTATCCTTAAGCTTTCTGCTTTTCTCTTTCCTAGCGTCTTAACTTAACTAACTTCACTAAGTTATAACTT
>NZ_NRJG01000167.1 GCF_003585935.1 Psittacicella hinzii | reverse complement strand
GAAAAAACCGCAACTTAAAGCTGCGGTGTTAATTTTTATTTAAATTTTTTATTAAATTTCTTTAACTTTCGTAAATTTTATTATTGCTATAGTGTTAGTAACTTAAACACAACTGAATTAGACCTATGACCAATGAATCCTATGTTAATAGTGAACAAAAACAAGGCTTCCTCTTAAGTTAATTAGAATTAGTCGATGTTTTATCAGTGTCACAAGTAGCGCATATGCTTGGAGTATCTCCTGTAACAGCAAGAAGATACATCCGTCAATTAGCTGCAGCTGGTAAACTACAAAAAATTCGTAACGGTTGTACAAAAATTGCAGCCAATAATTTTCATGAGTGGTCGAGTTTTAACATTAATACCTCACATAACTATGAAGAAAAGCGTCGTATTGCTATGGCTGCTGCCGCTTTATGTGATGATGGTGATTCAGTGATAATTAATTGTGGGTCTACAGCGTTCTTATTGGGACAAGAAATCTGCGGTAAAAATATTCGAGTGGTAACCAATTATTTCCCACTACTTAAGTTCTTAATTGAACATCATGTACGAGGAGCTACTATTGTAATTGGAGGTCAATTCTACCCAGAAAAGAATCTTTTTATTACCAACGATCTTCATCATAACCAAATTTATGCTGGTAAATATATGTTTACTAGTGGCTCTGGACTTACTGAACAAGGTTTATTTAAGTCAGATCTTCTAAGTTTACTTGCTGAACAAAAACTCATTCCTCAAGTGCAAAAACTCGTATGCTTAGTCGACTCTGAAAAAATAGGTTCACGTCAAGGTCAGCTTTTTGTTCCAGCTCCGAATATTGATATTCTGATTACGGGCAAAAATGCCGATCCGCGTGTTATCGCAGCCTTAAAAGTCCAAGGCGTTGAGGTTATTACCGTTTAATTTCCCACTTAAGGACTTTTTGATATGAGTAAAGTTACTGAAATTACCCGCGAGTCTTGGATTCTTTCTACTTTCCCTGAATGGGGTACTTGGTTAAACGAACAAATTGCCGACTATCAAGTACAACCTAATACCTTTACTATGTGGTGGCTAGGTTGTGTAGGCATTTGGCTCAAAACCGCAGAAAATACCAATATTTGTGTTGATTTTTGGTGTGGAACAGGTAAACGTACAACCCGTAATCCATTTATGAAAAAACAACACCAAATGATGCGCATGGGTGGGGTAAGAGCTTTACAACCTAATTTACGTACTGCCATTTTCCCATTAGATCCATTTGCTATTCGTGAAGTGGATGCGATTATGGCAACGCATGACCATGCTGACCATATTGACGTTAATGTGGCTGCAGCAGTAATGCAAAACTGTGGTGAACACGTAAAATTCATTGGACCTCAAGCTTGTGTTAACTTATGGACAAGTTGGGGTGTACCTGCTGAAAGATGTATTGTTGCTAAAGTTGGTGACACTATCGAAGTAGGCTCAGTTAAAATTCGCGTACTTGATGCCTTTGACCGTACGGCTTTAGTTACTTTACCAGAAGGAGTATCTTCTACTGATAAAGCTATCCTCGATCAAATGGATCAACGTGCAGTAAACTATTTATTCGAAACTTCTGGTGGTAATTTATATCACTCTGGAGATTCACACTATTCTAATTACTATGCTAAGCACGGTAATGATCACCATATTGATGTAGCTTTAATGGCTTATGGTGAAAACCCACGTGGAGTTACAGATAAATTAACCGCATCTGACTTATTACGTGCGGCTGAATGTTTAAAAACTCAAGTAGTAATCCCAGTTCACCATGATATCTGGTCTAATTTCCAATCAGATACTCGTGAAATTGAATTACTATGGAAGTTGAAAAAAGATCGTCTATGTTGGGATTTCCGACCATTTTTCTGGCAAGTGGGTGGACAATACACCTTTCCAACTGATAAAGATAGAATGTTTTATCAATTTGATAGGGGCTTCCATGATATCTTTATCGACGAACCTGAGCTACCTTATCGTAGTTTCTTGTAGATATGTTTTATTAATTACTTTATTGATCCTCTTATCACCGATAAGAGGATTTTTCCGTTTTAATCCCAGAATTTACAATAATCGAGTAGTTAAATTTTAATAAAATCACCGATAACTAAAATTACCAATTATCAAGACTTAAAGCACAAACTTAACAATTAATTAGAACTTTTGGCTAAAATGCCTGTCATAGAATGGCAAATGTTTTTTCAATTATTAATTTATAAGGAATTTTTATGTTCGGTGATATTTTAAATAAAGCTTCACAAATGATGGATACTGTTAAATCATTAAAAGATATTGATTTAAGCAACCCAGCAAAAGCTTTAGACAGTATTAAAGAATTAAACTTTGATGATGCAAAAACTGCATTACAAAACTTATTACCTAAATTACCTTTAGGTGAAGACTTAGTAAGTGGTTTCTTAGGTAAATTAGAAGAAGCTACAGCTAACAACGAAACAATTCACGCGATTGTTGAAAAAGTAAAAGAATACTTAGCAAAATAATTTAGCTACAATTAAAGCCGAAGTTAGAACTCTAACTTCGGCTTTATTTATGGTAAGTTTATAGTAATTTTAATCACTTGAGAGCGAATTTAATTACTTAAAAATTTGCTTAATTTAAATGGATTTTTGCTTCCCTTTAACTTAGTACCGATTTTGTAAATTCGGTTTTACGTACGGGAAGTTCTCTTTTACCCCATGTTTTTGATAAATGGTCATTAACTCATATATCTCTTTAGCTTGAGGTAAATGTTTTTGTAATAAACTTACACGTTTTTCTGAATAAGGGTGATCACTACGAAAATCACTATCACTACTTTCGAGAGTTCCTAGTTTTTGGAATACACTTACAGCAGCACTAGGATCAATACCAGCATTAGCAATTAGATACATACCTAACACATCTGCTTGTAACTCTTGAGTACGGCTATAAGTTAATCCTACTAAGACTCGACTTACAAAATCCCCTACTCCATCTGTACGCGCATTATTTGAACCGGTTAATAACTGGAATACAAATGAACCTATATTTTCAGCAGCTTCGGTAAGATTTTCTTGCGCTTGACGATTACGAGCATGTTCTAGAATTACATGTCCCATTTCATGACCGATAATCGCAGCTACTTCTGCATAGGTTAATTCTAACTCATCAATTATTCCGGTAAAGATAACAATGCCTCCACTAGGCATTGCATAAGCATTAATGTTATCTGATTTAATGAGATTGAGCTCCCAGTTATACTGTACTTCTGGATATAAGTGGTTATACACTACGACCATCCGTTCAAAAAGATTTTGAATCATCATGGCGCGGGTTGTTGAATTTTCCACAGCGCGTTTGTTTTCATAGTTAGCCATAACTTGGTTGTAACTAAGAGTAGAAAGATAGTCATAACGCGCTTTATTGTAAATCGGATCTCGTAAGTAATACAAGGTAGTAATAACTAGTACTAGCCCTAAAAAGATAGCAAAGATAATCGTTTTACGAACAAGGTTTTGCATTATTTGGCTTTTTTCGCTTGTCTATAAAGTTCTAAAGCTTTTTCCATGTGTTCGCTTAAAGTAGCGTAACGTTTTTCATCTGTTGGGTGAGTTGAGAAAATATTTGCTGTTTTTTCAGCTCCAAGTTTTTCAGAGTAAGCAGCCATTTTCTTCCAAAGGGTTAAACTAGCACGTGGATCATAACCAGTTTGTGCCATTAAATATAAACCTTCCACATCAGCTTCAGTTTCATTTGAACGACTATAAGGTAGAGTAATACCCACAGCACCAATTGCTGAAGATAAACTATAAAGTGAGTTTGGATCAACACCAGAAGCTACACCTACAGCCACAGACCCAATAGCTAAAGCTCCATTTGTAACTAACTGACCTGCATAAGCTTTACGGCTATGTTCGTTAAGAGCATGAATCATTTCATGACCCATTACGGCAGCAATTTCATCATCAGTTAGTTTTAAGTTTTCTACTAAACCAGTATAAAAAGCAATTTTGCCTCCAGGCATAGCAAAGGCATTTACAGTGTTACTTTTGAATACAGTTAATTGCCATTCAAACTCAGTTCCAGTTTTGTTTAATTTATTCGCAAATGGAATCATGCGTTTAAAAATAGCATTAATACGACGGTAAGTAGCACTACTTCTATCAACTGCTTTTTGATTTTCAGTAACTAGTTGCGTGTACTGTTGAGCACTTAAAGCATTCATTTCAGTACTGCTTGGAGCAACAATATTTGTAACAACTGAACAACTTGCTAAAGCTAAGCTGCCCACAACAATTGTTTGGCAATAGCAACGTTTAAATAATGTAATCATAAGTTGATTTAAGATATAAAAGTAAAGAAAGTACTAGCTAGTTCAAAATTAAACCACTAGAAGATACATGAATTTAAAAACTAGAGGAAGAGATTTAACAACTGATCTCTTGTTGTTATTGGATAAAATTCTTGGTTAATCAGACCATCTAAATTGGGGATTAGGTTATCTTTAGCCATTCATAGGCTATCTTGTATATTATAGCGGAAAATCACACTCCTGATAAAGACAACAGTAAATCCATCAATCTTCGTAACTTTTTTCTCGAGCTTAATGTTTTTTGACAAAGGATAAGTTAAAGGCAATCTAACAAATAAGAATTAACTTTAAACAATATTCTTATTATCTAGACTGTAATTATTATCTAGTACGTACTTATTGTAGAGAATTTACTAATTGTCAAAATATAAACCTTCGAAACTACGCTTCTTATTGATGGTTTATTGATGGTTTATTGATGTGGATTTATTGATGAGGTTTTATTGTAGCAATAATATTGTCTAATCAAAAGCAACTTATGTACAGCGTTACTTTTATTATTTTTATGTCTGAAGCAACAAAATAACCATTACTAAAATATGGTTATTTGGATAAAAAGATACAACTTTTTCTTCTAACTCACTTCACCACCAAAGACCATTTACCTTTAATTATCAAGGCTTTAGTGTTGTTTTTGAATTTAAGAAATACAACTTACTCATTTTAGTTCTTTGTAGTTATAAGGCGCATATATTAAATAGACTTAAAACTCCGACTATAGATTTTATAGTTTTTAATAAAATTTTATTCACATCTTTATAGTTTGTTTAAAATTATTAAACCTTCATTTAACTAATTTAAATAAATTTAGCAATAATTTAATAATTA
>NZ_NRJG01000166.1 GCF_003585935.1 Psittacicella hinzii | reverse complement strand
ATTAGTAAATTAGGTACTTAAAATTATTGCACACGATATGCAGTTGGGAGTGTGTAAAGTAAGATTGTCTCATTTTAGGGGTACAGCTCAAGCACAGTAAAATAATCGGGAGTAGATAAAAGAATCTAGAATAGATCAAAGAATAGGTTGTAGGTAAAAAATCGGGAGTAGGTAAAATAAAATGGTAAATTCTACTAAAAATCTTGCTAAAGATGACGCTATAGATCTAATAAAGGGAAGTTTGGATAAAAACTCCTGATCTATAGTATTATATACGTAGTTTTTTAACCGTGAATGTCCTGAATTTTACGAATTTATGTATAAACTTTCACCAGAATTAAAAGTTTTAGAACGTAACCAAGGTTACTTTACCAAAGCTAAAGGGATAGTACTCCTTGGGGCTGTAGAAGCTACTCACTTAGCCGATTTTCTTACTTTATTAGAACCTACCCAAAAGCTCGCAGTATATACAAACCAAGAATATACATTCAAACAAATGCACGAGCTAGCCACGAAGCGTGGTTATAAAAGCATAACTAACTTATGGCCAGAGTCACAAACTTGTCCATTATTTACACAAGCTGAATTAGATGTAAAAGAGATAGCTCTCGCTTATGCTTATCCGCTTGAAATCACTGCACCTTATTTACAAGCTCAAGGCTATGCTCAAGAGACAAGTGTGCAAGCTTTAACTCATAAGCTTACAGAGCTACCAATTATTAATGGTAAAGAACGTTTTATTTTTAGTCATCAGGAACAAGGAGCTTTAGCGCGCTTAATTCAATTAAGCCAAGCTGATACTTTTGTCATGTTCTGGCCTAAAAGTAAAGAAGAGTTTTTAGTGTTAATTCAAGCTCTAGCCCAAGCCTTAACTCATTTACAGTTAAATCTAAACCAATTAAACTTCTTCTTTCTCGGTAGTAATGATTCTGGAATTAAAACCATTGAAAGTTTATTAACCGGAAGTACGCAAGTTATTGATAATGCAGGACGTTGGCGCTTATACACTTATCAAGGTGATCTAACAGCAAGTAATAAACTTAGTGCTAAAGTTAAAGCTCATAAAGTCGAACTTACAAGTGGTAATATTTATAACTTACCAGGCGTATTCAGCTCAGATAAGTTAGATAAAGGAACTGAGCTCTTATTGACAACTTACCAAGATTTAAATGCTGCTCACAATCAGCATTTGCTCTCTTTAATTCGTACTTATAATAAAAAGCTTAATCAAGCAACTAATCCGCAAATTAACTTCTTAGATTATGGTGCTGGTGCTGGAGTTATAACTCAGTTCTTTATGCACTTAATGCAACAACAAATTACTAATTCTGAAGTACAAATGCGTTGGGATTTAATTGATGTAAGTGCAGCCGCTTTACTATGCAGTAATCTTAATTTAAGTACGCATTTAAATGCGCAAACTCAATTAAATCTGGTAGCTAGTGCAAGTATTAATCAAGCCTTAGAACAAGGTTTACCTGAAGTTTATTATCGTGAAATAGTTACTAATCCTCCATTTCACCAAGGGAAAGAGCAAACCTTTGCAATTACCGAAACTCTAATCAAACAAGCAAAGGCTCGTTTACACCAAGATGGAGCGTTACGTCTAGTAGCTAACTCAGGTTTACCTTACTTACCAATGCTCGAACAACATTTTAAACATGTCCAAATTATTGCTAAAGCCAATGGCTTTACTGTTTATTTGGCTAAACATTAATTCATATGCGATTATCAGATAAAGACATTATCAAAGCATTAGATGAAGGAGTATTTTCTATTACTCCTCGTCCAAATAATAATTTAATTACAGGGGCTACTGTAGATTTAACCTTAGGTAATACCTTCCGTACTTTTTCAAGCTCCAAAGTACCTTATGTAGATTTAGGGGCTTCAAGTGTAGACTTAACGCAACAGTTAGATAATCTTATGTCTGAAGAAATCTACATTGCAGATGATGAGCTATTCTTTTTACACCCTGGGGAATTAGCTTTAGGTTGTACGTTTGAGTCAGTTACTTTACCAAGTAATTATTTAGCATGGTTAGATGGACGTTCATCTTTAGCACGTTTAGGCTTAATGGTACATGTGACTGCTCACCGTATTGATCCAGGTTGGTCTGGTCGTATTGTGCTCGAGTTCTCAAATCAAGGAAAAGTACCTTTAGCTTTACGTCCAAAAATGAAAATTGGCGCGATTAGTTTTGAGCCTCTAACTTCAGAAGCGTTAAAACCTTATGTGCAAAGTGATAATGCTAAGTACAAGTATCAAGACTCGGCTGTATCTTCACGCATCCAAGGTGATAGCGAAGAAGATCCAATTAGTATCATCAACCAACAAGTTAAATCTAAGTAATTTAAAGCTCATTTATCAAAGCTTAAAGTTTTTTGCTAGTTAAAATTTGTTTTTTGCGAGCTTGGATAGTTTAAACAAGAGTTAGTACCTAAATTTTTCTATCAAGTTTTTGCAAAACTAACAAAAAGCAAGTAAAGAATGCTTTCAAGCGCTAAATGGATATAATTCTTATTTAGCTCATTCTTTAGCTATAGTATAATGAACCTAATTTAAATCCTAGGCAACTAGGATTTTTTTAGTCTTAGCTTATTTACAGATTTCATGAAGCTTAATCATTCATGAACTTGTTATAAAAAACTTTAGCTTTCAATTATGAGTGTAAAAAGCTATATCCATAGTTTACAGCAACAAATAGCACCTGATCTACGTGTCGAAATTCCGCAACTTAGTGATGAAAATTACCAAGTATTTTTACGACCACTTTTAGGATCAGATGCGCAATATTTAGCTTATCTTGATAGCTTAAGTCATTTTGATGCATGGCAAGCGTCGGTGTTTGTGCGTTACGGAGCTAAAACCTTACGTCCGAAATATGCAATAACTCCACGTGAAGCTGCCTTAGGTTATTTAGAAAAACGCCGGATTGAATTTGACCAAAGCAATTACGGTTTTGTTCTGGAAAGAATCGCGCGTCATAAACATCATTTAATTGAGATAAATACTGCTCAAGGGCAATTTTATCGCCAACAATTACGTGAACATTATGAGCAAATTCAACCCTTAATAGCGCAATTTATTGCCCAAAATCTGGATTATAAGCAACGTGATTATTATGTATATAGTCCAGAAGAACTTAACTATTTAAGTTCATTAAATACCATTCGTAAAGAAAAATGGCGAGTTTTAAGCCAAAAATTTATTGAAACGATAAATTCAGATAGTTATATTCCACCGGTAACTAATCCGCATGAATATGTTGAAGATCTAGAACTATCTGACGCGTTTATGGAATTACTTAAAGACGTAAACGTCCCAGCCGAAAAAGCAGCTACTCATCAACAGTTTGTAACCTTACAACTACCTTTATATCAGCAGGTTTTTATGATGCTGGCTAAAGAATATGGTTTAGATTTTAGTTTGCTTAATCGTATGATTCACGAAGAGTATGAACCTTTTTTAGAATTTTACGAACAAAGCTTACGCAACGAAGTCGAACCTTTAGTAAATTATTTACAGTTTGATGAGTATAAAGAGTTAAGCAAATGTTGGCTATTACCAAGCTTTGAAAGTATGGATCAGGTGTTAAGTTCAGGTGATATTGAACGTTTATTAACCCAAGATTATACGTTTCAGATTTTAGCTTATATTTGCGTAAACGTGCAATTCGAAATGTTAAATATTGACAATATTACAGTTAATCCACATTTTCGTAAATGTGGCTTTGGGCAATTGCTCATGGATACCATGTTTGCTTTTGCGCAAACTAAAGATATTGAAAATTATTTACTCGAAGTACGTCGAAGTAATAAAGCCGCTAAATCCTTATACGAAAAAAATCATTTTCAGCAAATAGATATTCGTAAGAACTATTATGATCATAGCGCCTACGGACAACCCGAAGATGCTTTGATATACCAACTTTTGCTTGAATCATAAAAAAAGAGATGCTAATTAATAGCATCTCTCTTTTTTTGTCTAAATTGACCTTGTGTGGCGTATCACTTAAGCATGAGTTGTACTTGGGCATGAACCTTCGTCATCAACAATTAGATAAGTAATACCAACTGGACCGTGTACCCCAACAACTTTAATTAATTCAATGTCGGCAGTTGATGATGGACCTGAAATAATATTTACTACAGATGGAGCACGTTCACCATTGCGAATACGCTCATCTAAAGCACGAGCATATTGATGTAAACGTGGTTTAACGGTAGAAGCTTTAACCACCACAATAGTATATTTTGGTAATAATGATACTGAACGTCCATATAGAGGATTAGATTCTAAAATAATTGAACCTGATTCAGTAAGACCACATTCAGCCCAAACAATACCAATATTAGCTGTAGCCGCAAAGGCAATATTTTCAATGCCTTTATCAGCATCCCATACCCAAACTTCATCATTACCAAACTTATCAATTAAGCTTTGCGTAATGCCAGATTGATGTAAGCGCTGGTCATTATTTAAAATAATTTTACCTTCAGTAAAATTAGAGGTTAGTTCAACCATGGCTTGAGCCAGCGTTTCTGGTTTAGTAATTTGGATATCAATACCGACAGTTTTACAATAGTCAATATAGTTTTTAAGTAGGGTTGGACGATCTAACTCGGTTAGACGCGTTCTTGGATAGTTAACAATCCACTCAGGAACTTGATCTGGCGTAGTTTTTACTTCACGACCATATTTGTTCGCAAGATTTTTTAAAAACGCCATGCGGTTATTTTGCGTCATTTTTTAAATTCTCCTTGTGTTTTTTAAACCAACTACGGAATGACTCTTGATGTTCATTACGTGGTAAATCACGAGATTTAGTCCATTCAGCCACCATACCGTGGTTAAATAATCCAAGTGGAGAATTATCTTCGTGTGACAGATTGTTTAAGAATTTATTACCAGTTCTTACTAAACCGTCCCAAAGCATTGGATGGTTGTTCACAAAGTTAAAACCTTTGATTGCCATTTTCTCAGAAAGTTTACCATAGCCTTGTTTAGCAATATTGCTACGGTGTTTAAGAATTAGGCTCGAAAGAGGGATTTTTACCGGACATACAGAGTCACAAGCTGTACATAATGAACAGATGTTTGGTAGTTCATGGTAATCTTTGTAACCGCCAAGAATAGGAGTTAAGACCGCTCCCATTGGACCCGGATAAATAGAACCATAACCATGACCACCGATTTGACGGTAAGCCGGACAAATATTCATACAAGCACCACAACGAATACAACGTAGCATTTCGTTGAACTCTGAAGCTAGTAAATCAGAACGACCATTATCCACAATTACTAAGTGGAACTCTTCTGGACCGTCAATTTCACCAGCTAAGCGCGGACCGGTTAACCAAGTGTTATATGAAGTTAAACGTGAACCCACAGCCGAACGTGGTAATAAAGTTAAAAGAGGATCGGCATTTTCAAAATCCGGCGCCATACGATCCATCCCCATTACCGCAATGTGAGTTTTAGGAGTCGTAGTAGCCATACGTAAGTTACCTTCGTTAGTAACTAAACATAAAGTACCAGATTCTGGGATCGCAAAGTTACAACCAGAAATCCCAATATCAGCTGTTAAAAAGTCTTCACGAATAGTTTTACGAATAAAAGCCGTCATCTCTTCTGGAGTTTCAGAGCCTTCGTAACCTAATTGATCGTGTAAACGTTGACGAATTTCGGTACGCGATAAGTGAATAGCCGGTACAACGATATGTGATGGACGGTCGTTTACAATTTGTAAAACGTATTCACCTAAGTCAGTTTCGAGAACTTTACAACCAACTTCAATTAAAGCTTCGTTTAAACCGATCTCTTCAGTTACCATTGATTTAGATTTTACGACTTTTTTCGCGTTTTTCTCTTTAGCAACTTTTTGAATATAGGCTGTAGCTTCTTCTGCAGTTTGGGCAAAGAAAACTTTACCACCATTAGCTTCAACTTTATCGGCTAATTGATTTAAATAACCGTCAAGATTCATAATCACGTGATTACGAATTTGCTCACAAAGATCACGCCATTCTTCGAAATGACCTAATTCTTCCATCATTTTCGCGCGGTTAGTACCGATTACGTTTTGCGCTTTAATGAGGTTTTTACGTAGAACTTGGTTATTTACTTCTTTATCAATACGTTGTTTTAATGGTAAATTAGATGTACTTAAACTCATTCTTAGTACCCCGCAGCCTTAAGTTCTTCGTCAGTTACTAACACGTCAACAATGTGTAACACTTTAATCTTATCAAGATTACCTTCACGTGAAATACGACCGCCGATATTAATTAAGCATGATGAATCTGCACCAATTACGTAATCAGGTTCAACTGCATTAATGTGGCTTACTTTTTCTTTTACCATTTCACCTGATACTTCAGCCATCTTAACAGAGAAAGTACCACCAAAACCACAACAAGTACTACTATTTTCAAAGTCTAATAACTCTAAACCTTTTACCGCACGTAATAATTGTAATGGTTCATTAACAACGCCTAGTTTGCGCCAAAGCGAACATGAAGCATGGTATACGGCTTTCCCTTTAAGTTCAGCACCAACATCGGTAACCCCTAAGGTATTAACAATAAAGTCGGTTAAATCGTGCATACGTTCGCCTAATTTAGCCGCACGCTCACGCCATGGATCACCTTCTTCGAAAAGGTACTTATATTTTTTCATTGAATAAACACAAGAACCTGCTGGTGCAACAATTGGGTAGTCGTTTTCTTCAAAAGTCTTAATTAAATTTTTTACTGCAGGGATACTTTGTTCAGTGTAGCCCGAGTTTAAAGCTGGTTGTCCACAACAAGTTTGGTTGCTTAAAAATACTACTTCACAACCTAGTTTCTCTAAAAGTAACACCGTTTTTTTCAGAGTGTTAGCTTTTACAACGTCACCAATACATGTTACAAATAAATTAACACGCATATAGTCTCCTAGATAAACGTTAAAATATGTTGCCTAAATAGATATGTAAATTAATGAAAGGGGAAATAAATATCTAGGTAACTTAGTAACAAGAGTATGGTATTTGCCATACT
>NZ_NRJG01000165.1 GCF_003585935.1 Psittacicella hinzii | reverse complement strand
GTACTATTATGAATTAGTACTATGGACTAGTATTATGAATTAGTACTATGGACTAGTATTATGAATTAGTGCTATGAATAAGAACAATGAACTCGCATTATGAATTAGAGCGATGAGCTCGCATTATAAACTCGTATTATGAATTTAGGGATTGGTAATTAAAGATCTTACCCGAAAATCAAGAAAATATTGTATAATTAATCAGACTTTCTAAGTTTTTTACCGTAGGTAGCTTCGTGTTATTTGTCGAGCTCGGTTTAGAGAATTTAAAATTTTTTACTTAGAAAAAAGTCACGGGTTTCTTGCTATTTCCAAGGAGAACGAGCCTTGAATAGCTTTTATTATTTTTATTATTGTTTAACCCTTAACTTAAGGTAAACACTTCATGATCGGTAAGTTTAACTCATTCCAAAAATCTTGGATCTGGAAAATTATCCCGTTAGCTATTGCTATTCCTTTCGTGATTCAAACGATTACAGGTTCGAATCTTGGTACTCCACAAAAGAACTATTTAGTATCGTTTAAAGATAAAAACGCAGGAATTTTATATAGCGAATTCCAACAAGTTTATCAACAACAATATAATCGCTTATTACAACAATTCGGACAAGAAGAGTTCGAAAAGTTCATGACACCAGAAAACGATCAATTACTGAAAAACTCAGTATTAGATAGTTTAATCAACGATCGTTTACGTGTATTCTACGCTAATGATATTGGTGTAACTGTAAGCGAAGACGATATTATTAATAATATCCGTAATAATAAAGCATTCTGGGTAAACGGTAAGTATTCGGAAGATCGTATTAAAATGTTCTTACAATACTACAACATGACTACCCAACAATACTTCGCTTTATTATCAAACAATATTAAAGACGAAGCTGTAAGTACATTCTTAAATAACTCAGTAGTAGTTACTCCACAAGAAGTAGCTATTAACGCACGTTTAGCTCTACCATCAGCACAAATTCAAGTAGCAACGGTTGAAGCTAAAGATTACGTTAATGATATTACTCCTACTGAAGAACAATTAACTAATTACTACAATAAGCATAAAGCTGATTACGCAATTCCTGCTGAAGCAACAATTAGTTACATTCGTTATAACCGTAATGAGTTCTTAAAAAATGTAGCAGCACCAACTGATGCTGAAATTAAAGAGTACTTTGATAGTCACCAAGATCAGTTTGCACAATACACTTATAACTTAAATGACATTGTTGTTAAAACCCAAGCGGCAGCTGATGATGTATTAGCAGCTTTAGATAGTGGTATGAGTTTTGCTGATGCTGCTAAAGAATACTCAACTGACTTAGGTTCAAAAAATAAAGGTGGTAGCTTAGGAACACTAAAAGCTAGCGACCTACCGGAAGCTCTAGCAAAAGTAGTTGAGATTATGGGTGAAAAAACTCACTCATTAGCAATTAAAACAGATGATGGTAACTTCCACATTCTGTACTTAAACTCTAAAGCGTTTAGCTCAACTTCACTTGAAGAAGCAAAAGCACAAATCAGCCAAACTTTATTACAAGCTAAACAACAAACTTACTTACAAGATCTATTTGCTAAGGTTTCTAATATTGTTGAAGAAGGTGGCAATATTGAAGCAGTTGCTAAAGTATTAGGTCTTAAAGTAGAAACTACTCAAGCCTTTACCCAAGAAGATGCTCCTGAAGTATTACCTAAAGATGTAGTAAAACTAGCATTTAACGGTACTTTAGAAGCTGGTAAAGTGAACGCACCACAAGGTGTACAAGATACTCAAGATGAAATCGTTGTTCAATTAGATTCATTTAAAGATACTGTTTACCGTCCTTTAGATGAAGTTAAAGCTGATGTAATCGCTAAAACGAAATTAGACATTGCACAAAACAGTCAAATCACGCGCTTAAAACAAGTGGCAAATGACTTAAATATGCCTAATGTTACAGAAGCAAAACAACAAGAAATTTTAGATCAAGCTGGTATTAAATTATCAGAATTACGTACTTTACCTTTCTATCAACAAGGTAAAGATAACCTACCATTCTATAAATATCTGTTCACAGAAAGCTATAATGGTCACAAAGTTGACTACATTACAGTTCCTGTAGAAGATTCGCACATTGTGTATTTAATTGCCGTTCATGGCTTTACTACTGATAAAGTAAGTCCTGAAGTTGAAAACGCATTTAAATCACAAATCGAACAAGTTGCTACTCAAAGTTATGTAGATAATTTCATGCAATCATTACGTACTGTATATGAAGTGAAAATTAACTATGACTTATTAGGTAGTTCTTCAGATAATTAATAAAAAATAAAATAGGAGAGCCCCATAAT
>NZ_NRJG01000164.1 GCF_003585935.1 Psittacicella hinzii | reverse complement strand
AAAGAAGTGGCAGCAGAGTATTCAGCAATAGCATTATCGATTGCCATTATTGTCGAAATGATTATTAAACATCTCTTTATCCATAAATTAAGCAAATTTGCTTTATTTATGTATTTAGTAATCTTTTGTTTTACCGTTCCGGCAATTATCTTTAACGACATTAAATATATTCAATTAAAGTTCTATCTATTCAAAATCATCTTTATTATCGTTAATATCGTATTAATGCATAAGTTTGATGTAAACATTATGCAAAAAACTATTGGCTACTTAATTAAAGGTGTTTCACCAAAAGGATGGATGGTTATTAACTATATCTTTGTGGTGTATATGATTAGTGCTTTAATTGCAGGATTATATACGCAATACTATATTAGTAATGACGCTTGGGTATTTTTAAAAGGTGTACTGCTACCTATTTATGGAGCTTGCATTACAGGGCTCATGATTGTTTATGGTATTTTTGATGTATATAGACAAAAGAAAAAGCAAGTAGATTAATTCATGTTTTGACCAGCCTATTACAGGCTGGTCTTACTTTTGGTATTGAGAAAATTGTGATATAATCAAAAAGCTAGACTTTGTACATAATAAGTCACAAATGGATTTTTTATTTTACAAAGAGTTACATTAGATTGTCTCTTTGTACACAAGGGTAATGTAATGGATAAAACATATTCGCCTCAGAATATCGAGGGCAGAATCTACCAAGAATGGCTTGAAAGTGGTTTATTTAAAGCAACTTTTGATCCAAACAAAGAAAACTTTAGTATTGTTATTCCTCCACCGAACGTAACCGGTACTCTACACATGGGTCACGCGTTTCAGCAAGTTATCATGGATATTCTGATTCGTTATAACCGCATGTTAGGTAAAAATGTGTTATGGCAACCTGGTACAGACCACGCTGGTATTGCTACACAAATGGTGGTAGAGCGTAAACTACTAGCTGAACAAGGTAAATCGCGTAAAGATTTTGCTCGTGAAGAGTTTATCGCTAAAGTATGGGAATGGAAAGTACAATGCGGTGATACGATCAATAAACAAAGTGCTCGTTTAGGGAACTCTATTGATTGGGATCGTGAAGCATTTACCATGGATGAAGTACGTTCACGTGCGGTGAAAAAAGTATTTATTGATCTTTTCAATGAAGGTAAAATTTACCGTGGTAAACGTTTAGTAAACTGGGATCCAAAATTAAAAACCGCTATTTCTGATCTAGAAGTAGAAAACCGCCCATCTAAATCAAACCTTTGGCACTTTAGATATCAACTAGAAGAAGGTGTACAAACCCAAGATGGTAATAACTACCTTGTAGTAGCAACTACGCGTCCTGAAACGGTATTTGGAGATACTGCAGTTGCCGTAAACCCAAATGATACGCGCTACCAAAATTTAATTGGTAAACAAGTGTATATTCCGGTAGTAGATCGTTGGATCCCTATTATTGCTGATGAGTATGTAGATCAAGATTTTGGTACTGGTGTAGTAAAAATTACTCCAGCCCATGACTTTAACGACTATGAAGTTGGTAAACGTCATAATCTACCAATGATCAATGTGCTAGATGATGAAGCTAATCTTCTAGTTTCAACACCAGTATTAGATACTAATGGTAGAGATACAGGTGTTTCTTATACCTTACCTGCTAGTTACCAAGAACTTGAGCGTTTTGCAGCACGTAAACAATTAGTAGCTGATTTCGAAGCTCTAGGTCAACTAGATAAAATTGTTCCTCATGACATGGTTGTACCATATGGTGACCGTGGTGGTGTAGTAATTGAACCTTTCTTAACAGATCAATGGTATGTTGATACTAAAGATATGGCTAAATTATCTTTAGACTTAGTTAAAGAAGGTAAAATTCGCTTTGTACCAGAACAATACACTAACTGGTATAACAACTGGATGGAAAACATTCAAGATTGGTGTATTTCTCGTCAACTATGGTGGGGTCACCGTATTCCTGTGTACTATGATGCACAAGGTAATATGTATGCCGGTGATTCAGAAGAAGATGTAAGAGCTAAATACAACTTAGCTTCTGATCTTGTACTAACTCAAGATGAAGATGTATTAGATACTTGGTTCTCATCTGCTCTTTGGACTTTCTCAACTCTAGGTTGGCCAGAAAAGACTAAAGAAATGGAATTTTTCCACCCTACATCAGTTTTAGTAACAGGTTTTGATATTATTAACTTCTGGGTGTCACGTATGATTATGATGACTTCACACTTTGTGAAAAACCCAGATGGTAGTCCACAAGTTCCGTTCAAAGACGTTTACATTACCGGTCTAATTAATGACGAAGAAGGTAAGAAAATGTCTAAATCTAAAGGAAATGTTCTTGATCCTTTAGATATGATCGATGGTATTTCTTTAGAAGATCTAATTGCTAAACGTACTTCGAACATGATGCAACCGCAATTAGCTGAACAAATCGCTAAAAGTACTGCGAAAAAATTCCCAGAAGGAATTAAACCGCATGGTACTGATGCCTTAAGATTTACTTTAGCAGCCTTTGCTTCATCTGGTCGTAGCGTAAGCTGGGACATGAAACGTTTAGATGGATATCGTAATTTCTGTAATAAACTATGGAATGCTTCAAGATTTGTATTATTAAATTTTGAAGGTAAAGATATTAAATTTAAATTAGATCAACAAACTTACAATGAATTATCACCACACTTTAGTAGTGCTGATAAATACATCGAAAGTGAATTTAGCAAAACTTTAGAAAAAGTAAGTCAAGCGATTGAAACTTATCGTTTCGATTTATTAGCTAATACTATTTACGATTTTGTATGGAATACATTCTGTAACTGGTATTTAGAGTTCTCTAAAGTTAGTCTTAATAGTGATAATGAATTAGCAGTAAAAGCTACACAGTTCCAACTATTAAGAATGTTAGAGGCTACTTTACGTATGTCTCATGTAGTAATTCCATTTATAACTGAAGAAATCTGGCAAAACTTAAAACAATACTTACCAGATTTAAATGGTTACCTCATGGGTCAAGCTTATCCACAGGCCGATGAGTTTAAACAAGATGATCTAGCATTAGCTCCATTATTAAAATCACAAGAGCTAATCACTTTAGTACGTGAGTTACGTTCTGAGTTAAATATTGCTCCTTCTAAAGTATTAAACGTTAATTTAGTAGGTAGTGATACAGACTTCTTAGCTCATACTAAAGACTTTATTACAGGTTTAGCAAAAATCAATCTGCAAGTAACCCAACAACCATCTACCGAGTTAGTGGTTAGTCGTATGTTAGGAGCGGACACTCTTGAATTTATGTTAGCCGAAGTAGTTGACGTGAAACAAGAATTAGCTAAACTTCAAGCAGAGTTAACTAAACTAGATAGTGAAATTGCTCGTGTTGATAACAAAATGGCAAATAAAGCTTTTGTTGAAAAAGCTCCAGCAGAATTAATCGCTAAAGAGCAAGAAAAACGTTTAGGCTTTATTGAACAGCAAGAGCAAATTAGACAACAAATTACTAAACTAGAAAGTTTATAATTAACTCTAATTATGGCACTCATTAATAAGGGATAACGTTTGTTATCCCTTACTTACGTTATAGGTAGCAAAATGGCAGGCAATTCATTCGGTCAACTATTTAAGCTTACTACCGCTGGTGAAAGTCATGGTCCAGCACTGGTTGGCATTCTTGATGGTGTTCCACCTGGTATTGAATTAACTGAAGATGATTTTGTCTTTGATATGGATCGTCGTAAACCTGGAACTAATCGTTTTACGACCCAAAGACAAGAAGATGACCGTGTACGTATTCTTTCAGGAGTGTTCGAAGGTAAAACAACAGGTACGTCTTTAACTCTCTTAGTTGAAAATACCGATCAACGTTCTAAAGACTATTCAGATATTGCCGACAAATATCGTCCTGGACATGCTGACTACACTTACGATAAAAAATACGGTTTCCGTGATTATCGTGGCGGTGGTAGAAGTTCAGCACGTGAAACAGCAATTCGTGTAGCCGCTGGTGTAGTAGCCAAAAAAATTCTCCAACAAATGTTTGGCACACAAATCCATGCTTTTGTGTCACAAATTGGTAATATCCAAGCGGATTATGATCTTGAGAATTTAGACATTTCTTTTATTAATAGTAATGACTTTTTCACTACCAATGCACAAGCTGTAGAGCAGTTTGATGCCTTATTACGTGAAATTAAAAAAGAACATGATTCGATTGGCGCAAAAGTTACAGTTGTAGCAACAAATGTACCTGTTGGATTAGGTGAGCCAGTATTTGAGCGTCTTGATGCTGATATTGCCCATGCTCTTATGGGTATTAATGCGGCTAAAGGTGTAGAAATTGGCGCTGGTTTTGCTAGTGTAGCGCAAAAGGGATCAGAACATCGTGATTTAATGAATCGTGAGGGTTTTGTCTCAAATAATGCTGGAGGAATTCTTGGTGGGATTTCAACTGCGCAACCAATAGTAGCGCATGTAGCTTTTAAACCTACGTCATCAATTCAACTGCCAGGAATGACAATTAATCGTCAAGGTGAAGAAGTTGAAATTTCAACCCGTGGTCGTCATGATCCATGTGTAGGTATTCGTGCAGTGCCTATCGTTGAAGCTATGTTAGCTTTAGTTTTAGTTGATCACTTAATGCGTGATTATGCACAAAATCATTTATTACCAAAGCAAAAGATCTAAGTAAATCTTTGTTGATAATAAGACATTTTTAGAGGCAAATTTAGGTAGCAAAAGCTGAATTTGCAGCAAAAAATCATGTGCATAATCAACACCTTAAAGTATAATAAGAGTGAAAAAGAATTTTCATTTTTATTAGTTTTTAACTTCCCTATTCAAGAGTAAAAGATTGATAATTAAGCTTTTACTCTTATTTATTTTTAAAACTTAATTGTAAAACTACAATGACAAATTTAAACCTAATTAAAGACTCTATTAGCGCGGTACAAGATTTCCCAGTACCTGGAATTACTTTCCGTGATATTACAACTTTATTAGCAAATCCTGAAGCTTTTAAAGCAACAGTTGACGCTTTTGTGGCACATTACAAAGATAAAGAAATCACTAAAGTTGTGGGCACAGAGTCTCGCGGTTTTATTTTTGGTGCTCCTGTAGCTTTAGGTTTAGGTGTACCTTTTGTACTAGTACGTAAACCGGGTAAATTACCACGTGAAACTGTAAAAGTAGATTATTCATTAGAGTATGGAAAAGACTCTTTAGAAATGCATAAAGACGACATTAACGCTAATGATAATGTATTAGTTATCGATGATTTACTAGCAACAGGTGGTACTCTTGCTGCTACAGTTAAACTAATCGAAGAATTACAAGGTCACGTTAAATATGCTGGTTTTGTGATTAACTTAAAAGATTTACCTGGTCAAGAAAAACTTGAAAAACTAGGTGTTGAAGTTTTTAGTTTAGTTGAATTTGAAGGTGAGTAATGGCTGAAAGTTACACCGTTCTGGCCAGAAAGTATCGTCCAAAATCTTTTGCGGAGGTAGTAGGGCAAGAACATGTAGTTGATGCCATGAAGAACAGTATTCTAAGTGGTAAACTACACTCCGTATACTTATTAAGTGGTACGCGAGGGGTAGGTAAAACCACAATTGCCCGTATTTTTACCAAAGCCTTAAATTGTGAAAACTTTAAGGATACACTCGAGCCTTGCGGTAAGTGTTCTTCATGTCAAAGTATTGACGATGGAGCAACGAGCGACTTACTAGAAGTCGATGCCGCTTCTCGTACCAAAGTAGAAGAGACGCGTGATTTAATAGAAACTCTTGCTTTCCCGCCGTTATACAGTAAATATAAAGTATTTATTATCGACGAAGTGCATATGCTTACGGTGTCAAGTTTTAACGCCTTGTTAAAAACACTTGAAGAACCGCCAGAATATGCCAAATTTATTCTTTGTACTACAGACCCGCAAAAAATTCCAGCAACTGTGCTATCGCGATGTTTGCATTTTCACTTAAAACCTTTTACTGAAGATCAAATTTCAGCACAGCTGGCAAAAATTTTACGGGCTGAAAATATTCCTTTTGATGATAAAGCTGTTCACACCTTAGCACGAGCTGCTAATGGTTCAATGCGTGACTGTTTATCATTAACCGACCAAGCTATTGCAATTGGTAATCAGCAAGTACGCACTACTAGTGTGTATCAAATGCTAGGTTTAGTCGAAGATGATCTTCCTACAGATTTAGTACTATCTATTCTTGATGATAACAAGATGGTGGCATTAAATGCCTTACAAACAATAAATAAAAAACAAGTTGATTGGGATTCAGTTGCCCAACAAATCTTAAGTATTATTTATCAAGTATCAGTGATTCCTTTTATTAGTGCTAAGGATTACGCTGAGTATGGCATTGAGAATAATCTTCTGATTAGTAAATTTGCTAATAGTCCGATAGATCCAGAATTAACTGAAAGTGCGCAGATTATCTATGAAATTTTCAGTCATGCTACGAACATGATTAAAAATGCTAATAATCCCTATCAAGTTATGCAATTAGCGACTATTCGTGCTTTAGCCTTTACAAGAGACGATACCACAAATTTGCTGTAAGCCAATCTGGTCGACAAAAAAAGAAATCTTATGTAATTAATAAGCAGGATTCGCAAAGCCAAGGAAAAAATTATCGCCGTAAGAGCTCGATGAGTTCGATAGATCCTCAAAGTAATTTCCAACGGAAATCAACTACTGGAGTTGATACTACTAAAAATAGTAAAGATCTTGATGATCTGTTTGGACAAATGGGGAAAGAACTTAATTTTGCTCTTGCTGATAATGGCAAAGTCCAAAAAGCTGCTACAACAAATAATAAAGATTCGGCACTACAAGTAGAAGCAATAAATAAGCACGAACTTATTCATGCTTCTGCTCTTACCGAACATGAAAGCAAACTTGATCATCAGCCAACTGGCGATATAGCAGCTCCTCCGGAATACACGCAAGAAGATTATGCGCAATTTGCGGCTGTTAATAATCAATACGAACTAGCAGACTTAGGTAATGTTGAAGTTGATACAAGCTCAATTGAAGCTTATCTCCAAGAACCTAGCGCACAAGCAAGCTTGGAGCATGAAATAGCCTCGGCAAATGCGAATCACCTTAGTGCAAATTTAATTACAGACACTCAGCCAAGTACACTTCCTCCAGCATTTACTGGGGCAAAACTAATAAGTTTTAGTGGTGATAGTGATAACTTGGCGATTAATCAAAATCCAATCAATACAGCAGTAGATGCTGATATTAAATTCTTAGCTATTACGAGCTCTGAAAAAATTCGTGATGTGAATTTGTTAGGAGCATATAACAATCAACAAGAATTTAAATTACAAGTATCTGAGTATTTGCAGAATTTAGCAAATACTAATCAATTCTGGGACTATGCTTTTAGTGAAGCTATGTACTATAAGCATTTAGATCAGAAACTGGCTTATACGCAAACTAATTACATAGCTCCAGCTGTAGTTAAAGAGCAAGCTATTACCCAAATGCTAGCCTTACCTACAGTACAAATTATTGATTCATTAAAACTTGAATTACCACTCTTAAAGTATTTGTATACTTTAAATCTGGCAATAGTAGAGCAAAATCAACAAGCTAAGTTATATATCGAATTAGGTGAACAAGGAGAAGTAAGAGATATCTTTATGCGAGATTATGCTCAATCCCTTCTCTCTAGCTTAAGTGAGGCCGGATATGAATGGCTCGATCACTGTGAGCAAGCCGAAGTCTTTAATTTACGTGAACTTTTTGCTGATACTATTGATAAGGTTATTCAAGAATTAATTACTACCCAACAAGAAAACATTCAACATCTTTAGTTGTATTTATGACTACCGAAAAGATTATTGAAGATCTAATTAGTAGATTTGCTAAATTACCAACAGTTGGTCGTAAATCTGCAACTAAGATCGTTTATCGTCTGTTAGCCGATAAAGATCGCTTACAGGCCAAATATTTAGCTACAGCAATCCAAGAGGCAGTAGAGAATATTCATCATTGTGAAGTATGTAATACGCTAACCGAATCACATATTTGTAAAATTTGTAATAATCCTCGACGCATGCAGCAAAAATCAATTCTCGTAGTCTCAAGTCCAATTGATGTAGAGAATATGGAAGCTTTTGGTGTATTCGAAGGAACTTACTTTGTCTTAAATGGTTTAATTAGCCCTTTAGAAGGTATTACTCCAGAACAAGCAGGTATTCCTAAATTTATCGAATTACTGCGTAGTCAACAAATACAAAATGTGATCATTGGTTTAAGTACTTCTGCCGAAGGTGAAGCTACTGCCCAAATTATTGGTGATATTTGCCGTAGACTACATATCCCAAGTCAAAAATTTGCTACAGGTTTACCATCAGGCGTAAACTTTAGTAATGTTGACCCTAATACCATTTTAAACTCGTTTATTAATCGTGTAGCTATAGAGTACGACGATTAATTTTGCCTCATAATCTCACATGGACTCTCTTAACCAAGACCAAGAATTTTTGGATCAATGTTTTGAAACGGAAATGCTTGTCCTTTCTGTATTCATTGAATACCAAGATACAATAAAAGAATATAGTGATAGAGTTAATGCTCGTTTATTTTTAGATAAACGCAATGCCTTACTATATCTCTTGCTTTTAGAACTCGATTCGGAAGGAGTTGAGATTGACCTTAATTCTCTTGAAACTAAGGTTCGAGAAAATAATCTACAAGACCATTTAACTCGTGAGTATTTACAAGAGTTTTTCTACAACTCTGTTCCCGAGATAAATATTAAGTTCTATGTTGACCGCTTAATAAGATATTCGCAACAGCGTCAAATATCAGATATAGGGGTAGACTTATACAATAATGTACGTAGTCATAATCCTAATATCGGAGCCATTATTGCTAGCGCACAAGATGACCTATCTAAAGTAGCAGCTAGTGAACAAGACTTTAAGCTTTCTGATTTTAACGCAGGAAATATCTTAAATCGCGCTATCGAAGCCTTAAGAGCCAAAATAAATAATGTATCAGGTTCAGGTGGTTTAGAAACAGGTTTTCCTACTTTAGACACCGTAACCAACGGTTTAAAACCAGGTGAGCTAATCATTATCGCCGGACGACCTGCTTCAGGTAAATCTACGTTTGCCATGAACATTTGTGAACATGCAGGTTATCTGAATGATAAGTTTAAAAAACCTGTAGTCGTATTTACGCTAGAGATGCCTGCCGAACAAGTAATGTACCGTTCATTATGTAGTGTAGGCTTAGTACGTCAACATAGTGTGCAAAAAGCCAATTTAAGTTCAGATGAGTTTTCACGTCTTTATTCGGCAGCTAGTATTATCAGTAAAAGTACGAACATGTACATCGATGACTCTTCATACGGATTAACGGTTGAAAAAGTTCGTAGTCGTGTACGTGCTATTGCCCAAAGTCATGCTGATCCAGAAACGGGAGAGCCGCAAATGGGACTAGTAATGATCGACTACTTACAATTACTAGAATCTGAACAGAACTTTCGTGAACGTCATCTCTTAATTGCTCATATTGCTAAAAGCTTAAAAGCTTTAGCGCGTGAGTTTAAATGTCCTGTACTAGCTTTATCTCAGTTAAACCGTAACGTAGATACACGTGGACCAGATTCTCGTCCAACCAACGCCGACTTACGTGAATCTGGGGCAATCGAGCAAGACGCTGATATCGTTATCATGGTACACCGTCCTGAAACTAATGCTCCACCTGAAAAAAAAGAAGAACTTAAAGGTAAGGCTGAAATAATTATTACTAAAAACCGTCAAGGGGAAATTGGAACTATCTTTTGTAAATTCCAAGGTATGTATTCGAAATTCATTGACGATAGTGATTCAATCTTTAGACAAGGTTAATTGAACATGGAGAGACCAGTTTCATTCTTTTATCAGTTATTGAATAAACCTGGTGTAACTCTTCTTTTAAATTTAGAACAAGAACACAATATATTGGTTGAGCAAGGAATTAATAGTTTTGTATCTTATACGCAATATAAATGTGGTCTTATCCATTCACGAAAAAACTATTACTTTAGTAATCGTTGGTGGAATCGCTATATAAATTCATATACTAATAACGAACCCCAGCTAAAACTGGGGTTTAATACTGAAGATAATATAGATACGAGCAGTCTAAACTTAAAAGAAATAGCATTTACGCAAGTAAAGCACCAAGATATAGATAAACAATTAGCGTATGACAATGTTATGCGCGGTTTAGAAGTAAAGTCCCAAGATCAAGCTAAAGACAAAATGCGTCGTCGCCAAATAGCTCAAGACGTAAATGATTTTTCTTTAGTTTATTGGTCACTAAATTATACGAGCTTTTATCAACAATATTTAGCTACTAATAGTTCGTATATGCTTGATTTAATGCATACAGGTGAACCAAGTAATAGTGTTACGAAACTAAAAAATCGTATCCAAAAGTATAATCTCCTAGATGCACCAAATCGTTTAAAAGCTTATGCACAAAACGTGCATAATTACTATTATGGCTTTCTTAATCCTCTAGATTTATCATATGCTTTAAATACTAAGTTACATCAAGCTATTGATGAATTAGACTATTTAGACTTACTAGATAAACCATATTTAGAATACGTTAAGCTTTTATTAGAATCGGCACAAAATACAATTGTAATTGACGGTGAAAGATATGATCTTGATGATATCGATCTAATCCGTCAAATAGATCCAGATTTCTTTGAAAATATTAAAGATAGTCATGACGATGATCAAGAAATCATCGAACGTGACATTGAGTGCTTTATTAGTCAAACAACCAATTTAATTCGTCTTTATCGTTGTTTAGAAGAACTAAAAGCACAACAAAGCTTTACTAAATTTGCTCGCTGTAATAAAGCAGATTTAACTACTCAAGCAGTACAACAGTTAAATTCTTTTGATATAAATTTGGGCCAACTGCCTGAATATATAATTGTTCCTCAGGCTTGGTTAAATGAGAAAGCGCAAACTCAAGCAGAATATTTTACAGTTAATAAGTTTACTCATTCGCTTTTAAAACCACAAAAATATTACACGCTTGAAACCTTACAACTTGTAGGTAGTCGTGCTTTACTCAAAGCTGCACAGCGCAAATATCCTGCTTTAAATCGTTTAGAAATTACTCTAATTCCAGATGCTCAAGGTGTACACCAAATTAAGTTCTTGCAACCATATTTTGGTCCGCGTAATTACGATAAACCGGAAGTATACTTACGTCCTTGGCAAAATCGTAAATTTGAAAAAGGCATTCTCGAGAATTATCATGATCTTTTAGTTGATTTATATTCTGATATTGATGAGCAAGAACTTGCTGAAGTTTCAACCGTAGAACAAGCTCACCGTGTATTCTCTAAATATGCGCAAATGATGACCATGAAGCGCAATTTAGATCAAATGACATATACCTCTGATTTAAAGCTACTAAATGCCGAGCCTCAATTAAGCTATAAACAAGCATTGGCTTTAGCTGAAGTACTTGTAGATCATTATTTACCACATAGTACTCTACTCGATAGCTTACAAGAGTTTTTTGCAGATTATAATTACTACGGTAGTGACCTAGATTATAATCTAGCAAGCAATAATACTTTAAAGCATGAAATTATTGTCGATCCGGAAAATCCAAGCTTAAAACCGGTAAATTTTGATTTTTCACGCTACGAAAATAATCTCGAAGAGTTAATCTCTGAAGCTAAGCAAAGTGTAGCTAAGGCAAAACAAGCTAATGCTACTGAGAAAGTGGTAAAGAATAACCAGCAATTTGTTGCACAAGAAATTAGTACTGCTGATTTAAATACAAAGCAAAGCACAAACGCACATAGCAATACTATTGCTCCTGAATTTTTTGCTCAACAAAAAGTACATAAAGGACGAGTGCAAACTACAGGTTTTGCTGATTTTGATTTTGCAGCTTACCATCAGCAATTAACGGATAATAACCAAGCTAATAAAAAAAATACCAGCTTTACTACTAAGCAAACGCAAACAGCCTTTACTTACGATAAAAATTATCCTTTAAGTGCTGATTTACGTCGTTTATATCAATTTGCTTTAAACTTCCCAGAACGTAAAGTACCTGTGAGTATTGCAAATGATTACACAGTTTATAAAGCTGTAAGTAGCAAACAGGTTAAAGCTTATTATCAGCAGCTAAATCCAGATTTATATCCACATTTTAGTAGATCTTTATTTAAAGAAGTAAACACTACTTTAAATCTGATTAAATCACCTGCTACAACTTTAGTTTTTCCGAACAATAAGATTATTATCAGTCCATACACATATATTTTGTCCTTTGCTCAATGGCAACAAAAATATGATATGTTTGCGATTTTAAATTTCCATCAATTTTATTATGCTCAAAGAACTGAAAATAATCCTGTTAGCTTGTATGAATTAAATAATGAAACTTTAAGTTATTTTGTTCAAGAATATAAGCCTGATCTTGCATATAAACAAGAAGATATGTCGCTCGAGGCTTTAGAAAGATTCTTAGACCGTAATAATGCTAGTTATGAACAAAATTTAGCAAATAAAGCTCGTCTAATTTACATCGAAGACTTTATTACTTTTGCAGCTCAAAGTTTAAATGATTTTAGTTCTTTTGATTTTGCTTTTATTCGTGACTATTATTTCGAAATAGTGGCAGCTCATTCGGTTAACGAACCCGCTAAAGCTTTAGTTGAGCTAATTGGTAATCAATACTCTGATTTGGTGCTAAAATTTGCTAATGCAATCAATGACATCTATACACGCTTAGAAGATTTAAGCCAAAAATATGATGTACATTTTATGATTAACTTTAATGTAAGTGCTTTTGCTAAAGCGTTTGGCTTATCAACTGCCGAAATTTGGCAAAAAATGTCTTACCATAAGTTAAACTTTATTAAATTTAGTCTAGATAAGCAAGCTTTAGTAAATCGAGATACTAGAACTGAATTAAATATTCTTGATGTTGCAGCTACAGATACTTATGCATATTTAAATATGCTACAAAATACTGCCTATCAAGATTTAACTTCACAATTATCTCAATTATGGGATAATCAAAGCGCTAATCTTTTATTCAAAGCTAAAGCTAGCATTAATATCCAATTATCTAGTCAGGATGCAAACTTAACAGAACAATTACATATAAGTTCTTCTAATTTAGTTGCGGACTATTATCCTGCTAGTAAAAATCTTAACCTATATTGGGAATAAGAACCCATCTAGTGTGTATAAATACAGCTTAATACCATATTAAGCTGTACATTTTTAATTATCTTATACCTCCACTAGTAGATTTGGAGTTTAACCAGATAATGAAATACCCTAAAGCTATTATCGATACCCAAGCTTTAAATCATAATATAAAGCTGATTCGTAAATTAGCTCCTCATTCTAAAATTATTGCCGTGGTAAAAGCTAATGCTTATGGTCATGGTTTAATTGAAGTTTCACGTGCGATTTATAGTAACGTTGAAGGTATTGGGGTGGCTCGCATTGCCGAAGCTGAACGTTTACGTGATGCAGGGATTGAAAATAATATTCTTTTACTCGAAGGATTTTTAGGTGCTGTTGAACTATTTAAACTCAATGAGTTAAAACTATCAACAGCGGTTAATAGTTTTGAACAAGTCGAGTTAATCGAACGTTATAACGATAATTTACACAACTTAAATATTTGGATTAAGTTTAATACTGGGATGAACCGTTTAGGACTTGATCCTCAAGAAGTACTTGAAGTTAAAGCACGTTTAGCTAAACTATCTTGTGTGAAAGAAATAAACTTAATGACCCATTTAGCTAATGCTGATGATCTTACTAAAAATGACTATACGCATTATCAATTAAATAAATATAATGACGTGTCAGATAAACTGCAAATTGGTAGATCTATTAGTGCTTCATCAGGAGTATTATATTTCCCTGAAACTCGCACTGAATGGATACGTCCTGGTATTATTATGTACGGCATTAGTCCGAATAATACGCCGATTAAGGATCTTGGTTTTAAACCTGCCATGCATTTAGAGACGACAATTTTACAAATTGTAAAATTAAAAGCTGGACAAATTCTTGAAAATACTGATTTTCAAGCGTCTCAAGATACTTATATAGGCGTTATTGCCTTAGGTTACGGTGATGGTTATCCACATACAGCACCAGCTGGTACTCCGTTCTTAATTAATGGACGTTTAGTTGAGCTCGTAGGTAAAGTTGAAGTCGATACTATTTGCGTAAATTTAGGTCCAGAACTTGTTGATAAGGTCGGAGACAAAGTTACGGTATTCGGTAATGATCTGCCTGTTGAACAAGTAGCACAATATATAAACGTTATTAACTATGAAATGACAACAGCTCTAACAGCTCGCGTTAAACATGAATTTAAAATTAATTAGAGGAAAGTATGAAATATCCAAAAGCTGTTATTAATACTAATGCCATTGGGCATAACCTCAAAATTTTAAAATCCATTGAGCCATTTGCTAAGATTATTGTTAATGTGCAGGCAAATGCTTACGGACATGGTTTAGTCGAGTTTAGTCGTAATTTAGTTGGTCGTGCTGATGCTATTGGTTTAACACGTCTTGATGAAGCTGAAATTATTCGTGACGCTGGGATCAATACTGATATTGTGCTGCTTGAGGGGTTCGTTAATGTCGTTGAGCTGTTTAAAATTAACGATTTACATCTTTCTCCAGTTATTAATAGCTACGAGCAAATTCAATTACTCGAACAATATCATGAACACTTAAGTGCGATTAATCTTTGGGTAAAAGTTAATTCAGAAAAAAGTAACTTAGGCTTTGCTCAAAATGAGCTCGAAAGTGTTATTCAACGTTTAATTCGCATTAATGGTATCGGCTCAATTTCGGTGCTTTCAGACTATCCAACAAATTCTAATCCCAATAAAGTAGACCTTCATCGTTTTATTACTAAGAACGTGGTAAAAACTATTCATAATTTTACTTATAGTTCAACTACGACTTGGATAAAACCAGATTCGGCTGTATACGGTGTTAACCCAGACCATTGTGACTTATCTTCTTTAGGCTTAGTACCAGTAATGAATTTAGAAACCGTTCTTGTACAAGTGCATAAACGCCAAAAAGGAGATAAAATTGGTTACGGTAGTATATACACAGTAGAAAATGATACTTATGTAGGTGTCGTAGCTATGGGATATGGTGATGGTTTCCCACGGAATGCAAAAGTAAACACTCCTGTGCTGGTTAACGGACGGATTGTTCCTCTAGTCGGACGTGTATCAATGGATATGCTTACGGTTGACCTTGGTCCGGTATTACAAGATCATCCAGGTGATAAAGTTTATATTTTTGGAGATAAGCAGCCAGTTGAACAAGTAGCTCATCATCTAGGGATTAAAAATTTAACTTTACCCGCTTTACTCACCGAACGTGTAAAGCATGAATTCAATTAGGAAAAAATCTGTTGCCCCTATACCAAAATAATCGTTAATAGGCTATAATATGGGGGTATGAAATGACACTAAGGATTCATACAAGTTTAATTTTAATAATGAGGAATAGTACGTGATGAAAAACATTAATCCTACTACAACACCATCTTGGTTACAACTTGAACAATTAGCCAAAAATACCCCTCGTATTCAAGACTTATTTGCGCAAGATCCAGAGCGTTTTACGAAATATCATTTACAATTAGAAGATATTTTTGTTGATTACTCAAAAAATAATTTTGATGAGCAAATCTTAAAAAATCTTTTCAATTTAGCAAATGATGTAGATTTAAAAAGTGCTATTGAAGCGATGTTTAACGGCGATAAAATCAACTTCACCGAAAATCGTTCAGTATTGCACGTTGCCTTACGTAAACCAGCTGGAGAGAAACTAGTTGTTGATGGCGTTGATGTAGTAGAAAATGTACATAGCGTATTAAACCAAATGAAAGATTTTACTGAACAAGTACTTTCTGGTACTTGGGTTGGTTTTACTGGTAAGAAAATTACGGATGTAGTAAACATTGGTATCGGTGGTTCTGATTTAGGTCCATTAATGGTTACCGAAGCATTAAAACCATACAATCAAGGTTTAAATCTACACTTTGTATCAAACGTTGATGGTACTCATATTGTAGAAACACTGAAAAAATGTAATCCTGAAACAACTCTTTTCATCATTGCTTCTAAAACATTTACGACACAAGAAACAATGACGAATGCTCAAACTGCTAAAGAGTGGTTATTAAAAGCAGCAAACGGAGATATTTCAGCTATTGCTAAACACTTCGTGGCTTTATCTACTAACTTAAAAGCAGTTAATGAATTTGGTATTGATCCTAAATACGCATTTGAGTTTTGGGATTGGGTAGGTGGCCGTTACTCACTATGGTCAGCAATTGGTCTATCTATTAGTTTAGCTATTGGTTTTGATAATTTTAGACAACTATTAGATGGTGCTTATAGTGTTGATGAACACTTCAGATCTACACCGTTTGAGAAAAACATTCCAGTAGTATTAGCTTTAGTGGGTCTATGGAATACTAATTTCTTAGGTGCACAAACAGAAGCTATTCTTCCATACGATCAATATATGCATCGTTTTGCTGCATATTTCCAACAAGGTAATATGGAATCAAACGGTAAATACGTAGATCGTAATGGTAAAGTTGTAAATTATCAAACGGGTTCAATTATTTGGGGTGAGCCTGGTACAAATGGTCAACATGCGTTCTATCAATTAATTCACCAAGGTCGTGTATTAATTCCATGTGATTTCATTGCACCTGCTAAATCACACAATCCAATTGGTGATCACCATACCAAATTAATGTCTAATTTCTTTGCGCAAACTGAAGCTTTAGCGTTTGGTAAATCATACGAAACTGTAGTTGAAGAACTTAAAGCACAAGGTAAAAATGAGCAAGAAATTGCTGCATTAGCTCCGTTTAAAGTGTTTGAAGGTAATCGTCCTTCGAACTCATTGCTCTTAAAACAAGTTACACCTTATACTTTAGGTCAATTAATTGCAATTTACGAGCACAAAATCTTTACCCAAGGTGTTATTTTCAATATCTTCTCGTTTGATCAGTGGGGTGTAGAGTTAGGTAAACAACTAGCTAACAAAATTATCCCTGAATTAGAAAATAACGAGCAAGTTAGCTCACATGATAGTTCAACCAATGGTTTAATTAATCAATTTAAAGCTTGGAAATAAGCCTTATAAACTTTTAAAAACTATCTTTAAAAGGAGTACCAAAGTAATTTTTGGTACTCCTTTTTGCTTAAGATAAAAAATAGCATTTACAGCTTAAAAGTTGTATAATTAACACAGAAAAATTTAGACGTGCAAAGTGTCAGCTATACAAAGTTTATGTTTGTAAAGCGTATAAAACATATTAATATGAGGTTATATGTCTTTAATTGGTATTTTTTACGGTAGTGATACAGGTAATACAGAAAACCTAGCATTTATGCTATCGAACAAGTTTGGTAAAGAACTTACTGATGTTTATGATGTAGCTAAATGTACTCAAGCTGACGTAGAAAAATATAACATTCTATTGCTGGGTATTCCTACATGGTATTATGGTGAAGCTCAAGCAGATTGGGAAGACTTTTTTCCTACATTAAGACAAGTTGACTTTAACGAACGTGTAGTAGCTATTTTTGGTTGTGGTGATCAGGAAGACTACGCTGACTATTTCTGTGATGCAATGGGCGAGATTGCTAACATTGTAGAACAAAATGGTGGTGTTGTTATTGGATATACTTCTAAAGAAGGTTATACTTTCACCGAATCAAAAGCTCTAGTAGATGAGAATACACTCGTAGGTCTATGTATTGATGAAGATAGACAACCTGAACTAACAGAACAACGTGTTGATGCTTGGGTTGCACAATTAAAAGCTGATTTAGGCATTTAATTTAAGTTAATTTAAAGTATAATAATCATATAGACTTTAAATACTCATACACCTAATTTAATCTAGAATCAATCCTAAAACCATAAAAGTACAGTTTATTAATTTAGCATTATAAGTTTAATCATTGTAAGTTAAAAATATAATCAAGTTTATAAACTGATAGTATTAACTATATTTGCAATTAAGTTATAAACGTAATTGTAAATAAACTCTTAATGTGGCGACAATGGAAAGTTTAACTCTTGAGCAGACACATAATATGTTACGTAATGCGGGTTTAAAAATAACAGCACAACGCATTACTATTCTTAATATTATTGCTGAATCACCTGAAAGACATATTGGCGCTGAAGAGATTTACAAAGTTTTATCTGAGCGCAAACGTGATATTGGTTTAGCAACAGTTTACCGTGTTTTAAATCAATTTGAAGAAGCTGGTATTGTTGTTAAACACAATTTTGAAGGTACTCGTTTTGTTTTTGAATTAACAAATAAAGAAGATCACGATCATATTATTTGTACTGATTGTGGTAAAGTATTCGAATTTGTTGATGAAACAATTGAGAGTAAACAGCGTAAAATTATTGAAGATGTTGGTTTAAAACCTAAGCCACAATCTTTATACTTCTATGGCAGTTGCAAAAATAAAAGCACTTGTGAAAGTAATTTAGCAAATGCCCAAGACAAAGAAAAATGAAGAATAAAAAACAAGCTTGAGTAATTTAATACTCAAGCTGTTTTTATATATAAAAACAGCCGGTATGTAACCGGCATATTTTTTATTCACTCAAATGTTATAACCATTTTCGCCACTTGAAAATGCATAAACAGATGACTGCTGATAATATCATAAATACTATAGCGTACGGATAACCATACTTCCAATGCAATTCAGGCATGATTTCAAAGTTCATGCCATACATAGATGCTACTAAAGTTGGAGGTAAGAATATTACTGACATCACCGAGAACATTTTAATAATCCGGTTCTGTTCAATATTAATAAGACCCATCGAAGCATCCATTAAGAAGCTAATACGCGTAAATAATAGATCGTTGTTTGGTTTAATCGATTCAATATCACGGAAAATATCACGTGCTTGTTCAATTAGATCGTTAGGTAACCGTGTTTTACGTAGTAAAAAGCTTAAGGCACGATTGGTATCCATAATTGAAGTATTAATTTTTGACGTTAAGTCTTCGAAATAAGTTAATTCTTCAATCGCTACGTCTAGATCACTACCGTTGTTTGACAGGAGAATTTTACGTGTAAGTACCTCTAGACTTGCATAGGTATCTTCAATAAGATCGGCAATCTGCTCAATTTTAGTTTCAAAAATATCAAGTAATACTTCATAAGCATTACCTGTAGTTAATTTTTGATGTAATGAGCGTAATCTGTAAAGACGGAATGGAGTTAGTTCTCTAGTACGAATACTATATAGTTGCTCATTTTTAATTGTAAAAGCAACTGTTTCTAGATCTGCATACTCATCTTCATCTTCGTAAAAGAAGAACGAGTGAAGATGTAAACCATATTCATCTTCGAAAAATCTTGCTGAAGCTTCAATATCTTCAAGTTCTAATTTGGAGGCAAAGTTAATATTGAGTGTTTGTTCAATAAAATGACGATCATTTTCTGAAGCATCAATAAGGTCAATCCAAATAGCTTTTTCTAGACTGTCTTTATTAATACTTTCTTCACGTCTTAATTTAAGATCTTCTAGGAAGTATGAACTAATCATTTATATGCCCCTCCACGTTGCACATTATAGCACGGAAATGAACTATTTTATCGGATATTTACGTAGCTTTACTTTATTAAAAGCTCGGATTTAAATACAGCTTTAGCTCTTAAAAAAGGCGTAATTGCTTTAATCTTTTTTCTTGATTTATGCTAAAATATACAGGTCTTTCTAACGTTTGTATTAGAATCAAACTTCATTTTTATCCGGAGAAACAATGGCTGTTTTTTCTACATCAGATTTCAAACCAGGTCTTAAAGTTATTTACGAAGGTGAGCCATGTGCTATCGTTGAAAACGAATTCGTAAAACCTGGTAAAGGTCAAGCCTTTAACCGTACAAGATTAAAAAAATTAATTTCTGGTAAAGTTTTACAAGTAGTATTCAAATCAGGTGAAACTGTTGAAGCTGCTGACGTATTTGACGTAAACTTAACTTATTTATACAACGACGGTGAAGTTTACTACTTCATGAACGAAGAAACTTTTGAACAAATTGGTGCTTCACAAGAAGTTGTTGGTGATGCAATTAAATGGTTAAAAGACCAAGCAGTTTGTATTATCACTTTATGGAACGGTTCACCGATCGCTGTGCAACCACCTAACTTCGTTGAATTAAAAGTAGTTGACACTGATCCAGGTCTTAAAGGTGATACAGCTGGTACAGGCGGTAAACCAGCTACTTTAGAAACAGGTGCGGTTGTACGTGTACCTCTATTCATCCAAATCGATGAAGTTATTCGTGTAGATACTCGTTCTGCAGAATATATTGGTCGTGTTAAATAATATTTAATACATAAAAAGTCTCTAACTTAGATAGTTAGAGACCTTTTTTATCTTTAAAATTTAACACCAAAACCAGTTTGAACAAAATATGAACTTTGAGTTTTAGCATTATTGGTAGGGTTTTCTAGAATATGACTATAGTCGCTATAAATAAAGCCGTATTTTAAAACATCCATATTTATACCAGTGGTAATAATGCGAGTTTTATAGCTATTATTAGCTGCTAGAGCATTTCCTTGGATGGTTGTAGTAGCAGTATTTGTTTTGTTATCTACTTTATCGTAAATATAACGTGCATAGACCGTTAAGTATGATAACGGCTTAACTGCTAATGAATAAATTACCCCGTATTGGCTAGTTTTTACATTTGTACTTTCACTAAAGTTAGCTACACGTACATGAGATTTATAACCAACTACACCTAAGTTTACATAATCAGCATAAGAGTAATGTAAACCTAATGAGTAAGGGTGTGATTTATATCTTACAGCCTGCGCTACAATTTGTTTTTGGCTCGAATATAGAGACACTACTTTAAGCTTATTATTTTCGCTTAAATTAAACGTCCAGTTGATATTTCCAGCAATTTGACTATATGTACCATAATCAGCTTTGGCATTATGAACAAAGCTAAAACCGTAGTCATAGTAACGATTTTTAGTGCTCGTATATTTCCACATACCATGGTGATATACATCTTTAGATAAGAGTAAATAGTTCGTAGCACTAATACCAAATTTTTGTTGCCCTAAGAAGTAATCTTCTAAAATACCAGAAGTTTTACCAATTGAGGTTTGACCTAAATTTGGGCTTTTAATGAACACATAATACTGACTAGATGATAATTTACTATTTTTTCCTTTTGCTAAATTATCGTTCGTATCTAAAGTATAACGTAGTACGTATGTACCACCAATATAAGCTTTATTGATTTTATAATATGGCGTAATTGCTAGATAAGAATGACGGTAACCATCTTGGTTAGGAGTATATTCTTGATTAAAATCTAGCGCTGATAATTGTAAACGTCCATTTACATCTACAAATGCGTTTTCACTAGCGTTGAAAGTTGCAGCTTGTGCAGTAACTAATGAAGCCGCAACAATGCTTAATACACCATATTTACTAAATAATTTAAAACTATTTTTTTCCATGAGTACTATTAATTAAATCAGTTAATAGAGCATGATACTCTTCAAGTAAAGCTAGAGCACTATCTAAAAGTGATTTACGTTGTTCTAGATTTTCTAGAAGTCCGCTGTACTCTTGCGCTAATTGATCGAATCTTTGTGTAAATTCGGTATTTAATTCTGAATCTTGTTGCTGTGAAAATTCGCCAAAACTAATTTTCTTTTCAGTCATGCTTAACCTCTTATAAGTTTTTCAGCTTGAGCAACGGTTAATACTATCCATTCACCTTCGTCTAGATCTTCAGGCAAAGTATAACTACCTATTGCACTACGGTGAAGATTTTCTACTTTATTACCTAATGCCGCAAACATACGTTTAACTTGATGATAACGACCTTCAGTAATTGTTAAATACACTTGGTAAGGATCATCTGTTAACTCTAATTTGGCAGGTAAGGTAGGATCTTTCTCACTTTTTAGTAAAATACCTTGCGTGATTTCGTGCGCATAGTTATCTTCAACCGGATCAGCTAAGGTAACAAAGTACGTTTTGGGCACATGAGATTTAGGACTGGTTAATTTATGTGAAAATTGTCCGTCATTAGTTAACAGTAATAAACCTGTAGTATCAACGTCCAAACGTCCTATGCAATGAAATTTACGAAACTTTTCCGGTAATAAGGTAAAAACTGTGCGATGAACCCCGTCTTCATTAGCACATACAAAACCTTCTGGTTTATGTAAGACAATCACACTAGGTTCAACTTCTATTTCTAATGGTTCATTATCAATAGTTATTTCGATTTGCGTAGGATCAAATTTTTGTGATACTTGTTTTACTACTTCACCATTTACACAAATTAAACCATTACGCGCCAAAGTACTCACTTGTGAACGTGAGTAATGGCTATAATCGGAAATAATTTTATCTAAGCGTAGAAGTTTCATATCTATCCTTTAAATTTTTTCCTTTTATTACGCTTATAGCTTTTACCTTTATTACCGTATTTATCCCAGTAATTATTACTTTCGGCTTTACGATTAGCTTTGTTGCTATAGTATTCGTGTCCTAATTGTCCAGGGTAATAGAATTTATGTTCTAATTCAGTAACAGGTTTACGTTTATCAGAGGCTAAAATAAACTCTAATTTACGATCGTGTAAGGAAATACGATGAACAGTTATATGTAATCTTTGACGTATTTCTGCCGTTTCTTTTAATTTAGCTAAAGCTCGATTAGGAGTTGATGAGTTAAATGATAAGAAACCGTCGATTTGGTATTCTGGGATACGCACAAAAACACCATTTTTAGCAACTGTAGAAATAACTCCAATAAAATCCTTACCTAAGAATCTTTCCATAAAACGGCATTTGATCCAATCAAGAAAATCATAAGAAGCTTTTTCTACTTTATATTCTGTGCTTGAACAATCAAAGCATAACTTATCCATACGGTCGTAATCGTATACATAACCGCCTTGTTCCTGTATTGCTTGTTCATTTTTAGCAAAGATAATAGATTTAATTACACGATGTAATAATAAGTCTGGATAACGGCGAATCGGACTCGTAAATTGCGCATACTTGTCAAGTGCTAAACCAAAGTGTCCAGTAGAATTAACTTCGTATAGAGCACGAGGTAAAGATCTTAAAACTAAACTGTTTAGGAGATCTCGATCCTCAGTTAAATTATTAATTTTTTCTAATAGTTCATTATATTCATGTGAATCTGGATACGGAGAAATTTCATATCCATATTTATATAATGACTGATTTAAAGCTACTACACGCTCTAGAGGTGGTTGAGCATGGTTACGATTTGGTGCTAAAGCTGCATGATCATCAACAAATTTTGCCGCGGCTACGTTAGTGATAATCATTAATTCTTCGATTAGTTTATGAGCATCTTTACGCTCTAAGAAGTAAATTTCAGCAATTGAACCATCTGGATTAAACTTAAATTTAGGTTCACTTGTTTCAATTACTAAAGCACCACGTTTATCACGAGCTTTTAATAAAGCTTGATATAAACAGTTTAAATTACGAATATCGTTATTTAGCTCAGGAGTAGAATAACGTAAATCAGTATATTTAGAATCAATAATATCTTGCACTTGATTATAAGTAAAACGATTTTTACTAATAATACAAGCTTGATAAAAATCGTAAGTTTTGAGTTTACCTTTACGGTCAATAATCATTTCACAACATAAAGTAAATCTTTTTACGTGTGGATTAATTGAACATAAACCGTTAGATAACTCTTCTGGTAGCATTGGTACTACCTTGGTTGGGAAATAAATAGAAGTTGCACGTTTACATGCATTAGTGTTTAGCGCTGTATCTTCACGCACGTAGTAAGATACATCAGCAATTGCAACGTACAATTTCCAACCAGATCCATCGTTTAAAGGCTCACAATAAACAGCATCGTCAAAGTCACGAGCATCTTCACCGTCAATAGTAACAAAGTTAAGATGAGTTAAATCTTTACGTACTTGACGATCATATTCTGGGACATGATCTCCAAAACTGCGAGCTTGTTCTACAACAATATCTGGAAAGGTAGATTCTAAATTAAACTTTGCCAGAATCGAATTAATAGTATTTTCAATTTCTGATTCTGAATTGAAAAATCTTTCTAAAACAAAGTTATTTTTTACGACTTTAAAACCGCCTTGGGGTTTAAAACTAAGTTCACGAACTTGTTTAATAATACCTAAAAAACCTGGCTTTTTATCGTATTCTTCTTCAATTTTCTTTGAAGCAATAACATTAATTAAATTAATGTGATTTAGTGCTGGAACATAGGCTAAAAAATTCGTCGGAGCAAAAGTTTGTGTATTCTTACGAATATCACATACGACCTGATTTTCAGACATTTTCTTAAAAATGAATACATTATCAAGTTGGTCCGCACCGTATTGAACTATATCCGAGTAAAAAATATCACCATCTAGTAAATGTAAGCTATCTACAGTACCTGGATGGAAAAAGATATCTGTATCTTTTTTCTCTTTTTTGAAAAAATCATTTCTTTGTGCTTCTTCTTCGGTAATTTCAGAAGCAAATCCTGATCCAGCTTGCGTTACAGACATGCGAAACAGACGGCAACGCTTTTTACCAGGATATACATATAACCCAAATTGGGTTTCATAAATCCAGTTTAAATCGGTTAAAGCTTGATACACTTGTTCAGCACTGTACTGCTTAAAACCGCTAAACTGTTGGCTCAATGATAAATACAAATCATGCTGATTTCTAAATACCATCTGCTTAAAAAAGTCTTGAGTAGTTTTACTACTGATTAAATCATACAGCATATTAAAAAAGAAAAGCTAATCCCTGTAACGAGATTAGCTCTAATTAGAATACTTATCGAATTTCAGTACAGTTTTTAAAACCAGCTAACTCTTGTGCCCTTTTAACTCTTTCGCGATCATAATAATTACGAATAGGAGTTCCGGGTTTATGGGTTTGGTAGTTAACATCCGTATTTAAATCATACGTAAAATGTTTTAGAGTCTTAATACGATCGTAATAGATGCTTCGTACAGAAAACTTAGGATCTATTACTACATACATAGGATCATACACTTTCGCATGAGGATTATTAACAAAACTGTCGACAACCTCTTCATCTAAACAATTAGGATATCCTAGTTCCTCAATTAATTTATTGGTTAAAAGTTCTAGGCGATCTTTTTTGCGTAGAGGAAGATCTGCAATAATATCATCAATGTAATTAGTTGCTAGATCATGAGGATCAGGCACCATTGATTTTTTTGGACGATTGCGACGTTTTCGATTAGTTTTCTTGCTATCCGAATTCGACACTTTTGTTTTCTTATAGTTCTTCTAATAAATCCAGTAAATCATCTTCTGTTAAATGCTTACCATTATGTAGATAAGGCTTCAGAATAATATGACAACAAGTATCAGTCACATCATCTAATGAACTACCTTTAACTATATATTTTTTATAAAGTAGTGTATTGGTCTGTGCAACTACTTTATTTTTATTAAAGTTATTTGTAGTTTGACGATGAATAGTACCTTTACTAACGTCGGCTAAAGATTTATTAGATTGGTTATTAGGATCTAAAACATCATAATTACCATGAACATCACTACGTTGACGACGACTAAATCGCGATAGTCTACGTGAATAAAGTTTTGGAGATTCTTCAACATCTTGTTGTAATTGACTCTCCAATGAAGGTTTGAGACCTTGACGTTTAAATTCACTTGTAGTTTTGCTAGATGATAATTCTGTTTTAGCTGTTACACTAGCTGCTGAAGTTTGAGTATTTAAACTTGTCGTCTGCTCTAAACTCTCGAATGAATTTTTAGAAAGACTTTTATCAAGCAATTGAACATTATCAGCAACTAATTTTTCTTTATGCTTGGATATAGGTGTTAGATCTGAGTTTTTGGCAGCCTCATGCTTACCATTACCAAGATATAACTTAGGTCCAGCAGAGCGATTTTCGTTATCTTTTTGCTCAGCAGCTAATACATGAGTATTTAAATCTGAAGTCTGTTCTGCATTATTAGCAAGACTATTTTTAAGAAGCTCAATATTATCAGCAACTAATTTTTCTTTCTGCTTAGACATAGATGTTACATTTGAGTTTCTCGTAGCATGATGCTTACCGATACTCACATATAACTTCGATCCTGCAGCGCTATTGATATTATCTGTAATAGGAATGAAATTAGGATAACCTCTACTTTTATCTGATGATTTTATATGATTATCAGATTCTTTAGTGTCATTCAAAATTTCATTTACATTATCTATTTGAATATTATTTTCTAAACGAGGAACACGCTTAGCTACATAGAGTAAAGAATCGCATTTATCGTTATTTTCAGAAGTTACAGATGATTGAGAAAATTGAATTTTCTGAACCTCGGTAGCTTTCTGTTTGTCTAGTGAAGACGCCTTACGCTTTTTAGCGCGGCGTTGGTCTGTCATAATGCCTAAATCACTAGGTTCGACATTATGAATTGATGCATTATGGAAAGTAGTGTTATCGTCTGTACTATTTTTAGCAACTAAATTTAAATCATGGAATAATTTTTTAGTCTTTTTGTAAACTTCAACTGTTTGAGGGGGTAAAGAGTTAACAAATTCTCTTTCACGTCCATATGAAGTTTTATTATTTGTATATTCAGTATAAATAACGTTATCGGAACTTTGTGGTCTTACAAAATCACGAGTTAAAGGATAACGGTTATTTTTAATGCTATACGATTTAACATCTTCAATAAAAGAGTTTAAAAGAGAATCACGACCTTGATTAGACGATGATTTATTATTGCTTTTATTAGCACTATTAACACTAAGTGGGGTTGAGTTGTCTACTGTGCGAGTATTGCTTGATAACACTCTGTTTTTGTCATTCGTATTATCTAGAACTTTAGTAGTTGATATTAAATCACTATTAGAAGTATCTAAAGATAATTTGAAAACAGATGAAGTCTTTAAGTTTTTAGATTTTTCAACATTATGAAGATTCATTTTTACAGCTTCATCATAAGTTTTGAAATCTAAAAGTTCGTTATCACGCTTTTTCGTTTTCGCATTATTACTTACATTAACATCAACTTCTTTATCAGAAGTAGATTTACCGGCTTTAATCCGTTTAGCAATTTTGTTGAGATAGGCTAAAGTTTCTTCTACTTTACCTTTTTGATCAGTATAAGTAGAAGCACCAGAAGTACTTACATACTCTTGGTAAACTCCAACACCACCTACATTACCATAATCGCTACTTATAGATTGTTTGCGGTTGTTATTGTTAGTATTTTTAGAACCTTTTTTTTGGTACGACCCCTTTTTTCCATTTCGATTATTATTGGTAGTCAAATGCGTTTTTGCGTAAAATGATTAATAAAATTTTGTTAATCTTTATGACTAGTATTAATAAAATTAATGACATTCGCATAAAGATAACAAATACAGTGATTTGTTTTCAGTATATCAGATTTTTGTTACTTTAGCTAAAATTTTATTAGGATTTTCCTATAAAAGTCCTTAATCACACACTTTTAATATTACTATTTACATCTTGATAAAGTTTAATTACTTCAGACCGCAAAATCAAATCTTAATTTTATATCTTAGCTAATAATTTCAGTCTCTGCTATATGAAAAAACACGACTAAACTTTTAACTTAAGCTATAATTTTACACAATTCGAAATCACTCTAAAAACAGACCGATATATGTTCACTACATTATGAACAACTATACCAAAATAACTATATTAGGTAGTTTAGTTATAGTTTGTGCTATAGCTAACTTAATATGGTTTTATCCCATGAAAATTTCTCTGGGAAACTTATTTCATACATTATTGCAACCTAGTGATGATAGTCTCGAAAGCGTAATTGTTAATTCCATTCGTTTACCACGAATTTTAATGTGCATTTTATGTGGTAGCTGCTTAGGTGTTGCCGGTCTGCTAATGCAATCTGTTGTACGCAATCCAATAGCGTCTCCAACAATTCTTGGTATTAATTCCGGTTGTATTCTAGCAATGGTAATAATCTCTACCAATTCATTTGAACTTTTACAGCATGTGAATACTGTAGTTGGAGCTATGATTGGTGGCGCTGTATCTTGGTTAATCGTTATGCTTATCAGCTATGACCCAAATGGCTTTAATAAAAACAAGCTCATTTTATCAGGCATAACCACATCGCTACTCCTTATAAGTATTTCGCGTATTATTATCATCTTTAACGATGATAGAGCACTATCTATCCTTAATTGGATAGCGGGCTCATTTATAAATGTCCAATGGGATGCTGTTAAGAACACAGCATATATTGCTATTCCTAGCTTGTTTATCACCCTTACAATGAGTTATAAATTAAATTTATAAGAACAACCCCTAAAAAACACCACTTAACCTATTGATATATCGTATAAAAACACCATATACCTCATTTTTTAGAGGTCTACCAGAGGTCTACTTTTAAGAGACTATTATGATTATACGTTATATTTTAGATAAGAGAAAATTAGAACCTGTTTTAGAGTATTTAGCCCTAGAGATTGTTGACTTAACAGGTTTAAAATGGGATAGTTTAGACTACCAGAAACTGCGGACTTTATCTTGTCAACTGTTGTTTTTGTTAGAGCAAAATCACAAGCCAAGATATGATTATGAGATATCTTGTAACGGAGCAACTTATGAGGTTATTCCGAAAGCAAAGTTTTTCCGCGCAGGTTTATCCACGGAGATTGTAAACACTCTCTTGTTGGAGTTTTTGTTCAATAACAGAAGCTCTAAAACGTTGTCAGATTTAGTTAGAAGCGCCAGTACTAATAACAAGCCGATCAACTTCGAGGGCTTATGCATTGTTATAAATTTCTTAGTAGGGCAACACTGGCGTATTGGGCGCTGGTATCTTGAGGGGAGTAACGCTTATGACGATTAGATACTTGATTGTTGAGGGAATTGATAGTACAGGTAAGACTACGTTTGTGGAAAAGTTAGCTAAGCAGGCGTCAAAACACGTGGAAGTGCAGGTGATTAATGATTTACGCCCTAACAAGCGCGTATATTTCAATATGTGGCTAAATAGGTACGTAAAAGATGGTTTAATCCAAGAATTAGATCCAGTAAGCCAAGCGGCACTATTTGCAATTGCTGCTAAGCAAAACGATTTAAGGCTTCCGCATAGTTTAACTGGAAGAAAGTTATATATCATTGACAGGTCGGTTATAAGTAGCCTGTTGTATGCTGCTGGTTTGATTTATCTCAAAAATTACTATAATCAAGATCCTGGTTCAACTTTAGTGCAAGATTTATCAGATATTGCCAAGGCTAGATTGAACGACGATGATGTAGAATATGGTGAGCTTCATCGTACACTGCGCGTGCTTAGAACCACGTATTTGCAGAGAACGAGTGATGACACTATAAATCGGCTAGACGCTAGAGCTTTAGTGCTATGTCGTTGCCATGTATATGGAAGAGAGGAAAGTCCATCAGATATCTATGAGGATAAGCAATTACAACTGGTTGTTAAGGACTTATTCCGTTATTATCTTGATGGTCCAGAGCTTAAGGCAAGCCAAGGTTCTTCTTTTGAGAATGCTATATACTCAAGCTTTAGTAACCGCGTTTCTTATGACCTTGTAAAGGTGGATATACCATTCTTTACGATTGACGATGGGGATAAGTATGGGAGAGCAAAAATACCTGTAATTAGGTCGTATAATGCTGACTTAGATTTTGAAGTAGCTAAGTTTTTACACCTAATCCAGAACGAAGAGTTTTGGGCGAGTGAAGAATTAAATTAAAACCTTTTTTCCGTTTTTGTTAGCTTTCGTTAGTCTATTCATAGGCATAGGTAACCCTAGATTTTAAGATCTAGGGTTAATTTTTCATCTGTTTTACTTATATAGTTTTAAAACAATATAAGCAATTAAATTATTAAATATTGTTTTTAATAATTTAATTAAATAAATAAAAATAATTAATTAAAATTAATAATAATTAAATTTAATTTTATAATATTTTTGAACCAAGAGAATATCTAGGGTTGAGTTATTTTTAATATTTTTTAAATATGGTATAATAAATCTGTACGTACGAACTTCTAATACTTGGGAGCTAATTTCCGGTTAGCTCTTTTTACCTAACAAGAAAATAACCCCGTAATCTTAACGATTGCGGGGTTTAGTTG
>NZ_NRJG01000163.1 GCF_003585935.1 Psittacicella hinzii | reverse complement strand
TAGTACTTAGTAATCTAAGAAATTACTAAAAGCATTAATAAACAAATAGTAAGCAAAAATATGTTCTTGTGCTTTAGTAAGCTAACTAGCAATTATTCCTTAACTCTTTTACTCTGTATTATTATAGTGAGAGCAAAATAACTACTACGCAGACAAAAAATGTTAAAACATCTATATAGTGAATTAAAAATTTCAACTTTACACAATGCCAATTTAAATGTTAGTGAAAGCGAAATTACTAATTTAGATCATGGTGACATTTATTATCAAACCCAAGACCCAATTCAAGAAAGTTTATACGTTTATATTTCTCAGAGCCAATTAATTCCGCAATTAATTACTAAATTAAATAGTAATTTACCCTATTTAAAAGCAAATATAACTTCATCTTCCTTAGCTTTAGATACAAATAATATAAATCATGATTGTTTAAGATCTTCTTCACCTGAAATTAAGTTTAATGGGGTATATAAATGCTTTGAAGTTGGTTTTGGTACAGGCTTAAATGCTCTTTTAACCCTAAATACTATTAAAAGTTTTCGTCAGCAAGCGCAAAACTTTGTTGCAGCTTCACTAGATGCAAACTTTAATAATCAGCTTGTAAAGCAGCTTAAACAATTTAATTATGCATTAGCCCAAGAAATTTTAGAATCTGAACAATTAAATTTTCTTGAGCAACAGCGTATTAAAAAATTATGCCAAGGTTTGGTTAATGATAGATATATTCAAGCGTTTTTAAAAGCTCATACTTTATCACTTTGGCAACAAATGTTTACATATCTTTGGGAGCATTTAAGCGAACAAACAAGTTTAGATCATTGCAATAATATCCTAAACGACTATCAAGTAGCATTAGGACAAAAATTTATCTTTCAGTATTGTTCGAGTGAAAGAACGCCTTTAACTGTTAAAGATTTAGAGCAAAATTATCAGCAAAGCTTTGCTCCTCGCTTATTATCTAGCTTTGAGTATATCAATAATCACGTAAGCCTTGCGATTGTTACTAAATTTGTTGAAGACTTATTTACTAAAGCAAAAGCAAATCTTAAAGATAGTTTTGTTAGCCATTTTTCATCTCATTTAGAGCAACTATTAAAGCAACAAATTACTGATCCAAGCTTAAACGCATTTATTTCTAATATAGAACCAGCTACTAATTTAAAACAACTTGTACAAAAACTATTAGTAAATTTATCACAAATTTTTACTTTCTTCATGGAGGTAATAAATTTTACTGTGAGTAAATATCTCGTAAATAATAGTCCATTCAAAGATATTGTTTTAGCGAAAAAAGACATTTTTGAGCAAGAATTACAAGCATTTAGCAATCAGTTCTACAATGATTTAATTGCCTATGGTGAAGTAACATACAATTGTTGCTATACGCAAAACTATGCAGCAGATATAGTACAAATCTATTACGATGATCTTAAAAATATATTTCTAAATTATGCTGCTGGTTTAGGTAAACATAGTTTTGATGTAATTTATTTAGATGGTTTTGCACCAGAGAAAAATGCAGACTTATGGAATAGTAACCTTTATGCAATCCTAGCGTATTTATCAAAAGAGCAAACTCGCATTACAACCTTTACCAGTAATACAAAAGTTAGTAAAGGCTTAAAGCAAGTTGGTTTTACTATTATTAACGATCTTGGTTTTAATAAACGTAATCATCTTACTGGTTACTTTAGTCATGATGAAAAATTATCTTCTTTACTAAGTGAGTACCAAACAACAAATAACTTTGTCAAAGATAAACTTTTACAGCATTTAAAAGAACAAAATACTAATTTACCAGCAGAACAATTAAATTCAGAGCTATATAAAATACAACCATTTTATAAGCAAGAGCTCTTTGCACAAGACTTTTATGGAGTGGTCGAGCCAAGCTTAATTAACAAATTATATTTACTCTTAAATAATAATTATCTGCCAACACTTTTATTAGCTAACAAAGAATTAAGTAATTCTCAAGTCTATAAATTAATTCAAGGTAATAATGAAAATGGTGTTGACTTATCAGCTAAAAATGACGCTGTAATAAACGTATTTGGACATGGTATTGCAGGAGTAGCTAGTGCTTATTATTTAAATAGCTTGGGATTAGCGACTAATATGTACTCGACAACCTCTCAAGAAATGGCTTCGATTAATCCTGCTGGTCTATTTTATCCGCAACTAGTTGATGATGATCCTGCTGTAAACTTTTTACATTTAAATGCCTTTAAATATGGCAAGGTTTGGTGGCGCAAATTACAAAAATTTACCAGTACCACTTTAAAAGGATCGCATAGTCAATTAGAGGAAGAATATGTTATTCCTCAACTGATTAAAATTGATAGTAGTTCACGAGTTGCACCATTGAACATAGATGAAATTACTTTAGTAACTAATCAAAGTGATAATTGTGATAACAAATATGCTAGTAACATCAATTTAGCTATTAATAAGTACGTATTAAACAATAATTCATCAGGATTTACTTTAGCTGACAATAAAACTTTTTATTTACATGGTTACCAGATCAAAGTCAATAAAGCTATTACTCAAGCAATATTGGCTTTAGAAACATTTGGCAGAGTAAATTTTGCTCTACAGTCACTTGAGCAAGCTAAAGCAAAATTAGCTTCTAGTTTAAAGGCAAATGAACAAGTTAATATAATTTGTCTTGGAGCAGATACATTAACTTTGCCGCATATTGAGCAATACTATTCTTTCACTCCTAGCTCTGGTAAAGTTAGTTATCTTAAGCAATCAGAGTGGCAAGCCGTATGTAAAGATTTTGTTTCTCATGATTTACAGTCAAAGATTACACAATATATTGTTTCATATTTAGATGAAATAAATGTGCTAGCTGATGTAAATGGGCAAGCAAAGGATATATTTACCTCATCACAATTTACTCAGCTTTTAGAACAAATCGAACATATAATGGTTCACATGTTTAATGAGTTTGCTATTTGTGACGAAGGCTATGCTCTAAGCGCTACAATTGATCTCAATCAAGACGTCATTCCGCCTTTTGTAAATTATAGAAATGGATTATCAGCAAACAACGAGGCTTTAACTTTAAATCAAAAACAAAATTTACAAGAAGTTATTATCTTTGGCGCAACACATAAACCTTATGCAGCGTCGAAAATACAAGATCTGAAGCAAGAGGCCTTAGAAGATAATAAATTAAATTGTCATAATTTTGCCTGTTTGATTTCTAAGCAATTGAAAGATTATCTTGCTAATTTAATCCGCTCCCTTATACAAGGGCAATATAACGTTACTGAACAAGAACATTTAGCTTCTTCAAATGCTAATCAAATTCAATTGCTAGATCTTTCTGTAGCAAATATTTTTACCGAACAACTAATTAAACAATTAGCAACTCGAATTTATCAAAATTTAGCAACTCAAGATACTATTCAAGGTACGCGAATTAAAGTAAGAGATCGGTTCTATATTGCAGGATCGCTTTTTAATTTAGATTATTATCAACAACAATTAAAGCCTTTTATTCATCACAAGTATAAAAGTGATAAGCTTCCTGATCTTGATCATAATCTTCTTTGTACAGATAGTAATTATTATTTAACAGGAATGAGCTCACGAGGTCTAACATTAGCTCCATTAGCTAGTGTGAACCTTATACATCACATTTTAGGTTTAAGTTTATGTTTGCCAGATGCTCTTGAACAAAAGGTTAATCCACAAAGACAAATCGCAAGTAAGATTTTAAGTAGTAAGTTTAACTTGTAATTTAATGATATTCTTGTGTGAAAAATTAAACTTTAGTAACAATATTTAACACATCTTTCTAAAAAGTTTAAAAAACATTAATTAATGCTTTATTAGCTGTTTGTCTTAATAAATTAAATTATTAATCTCTAAGAAGTAATTTTAAATTTACTTTAATCGCTTGTGAATAATAACCCTAGCTATACCTAGGGTTATTTTTATATCTTCACTTTTACAAATAATTAAAAATCAACAATTTATCTTTGTTATAGCGAGAGAAAATTGGTTTATTTGCTTAGGATATTTATGAGCATGG
>NZ_NRJG01000162.1 GCF_003585935.1 Psittacicella hinzii | reverse complement strand
GGGTCATAGCTATACAAATGCTAAATATTGAACAAAAAAATCGCTACTATTTTACGCCTATTCTTTCGAAAACGCACAACTAAATAAGTATAAAAAATTGCAAATTATTTTTATAAACTTTTTGCCTTTATTTTTTATATGAATTATTGTCCATTAAAAACACTAATAATCAAAAGAATAAAGCACACTAATGATCTACTTTACTAGATACTAATTCCACTACAAACCTTATATTCTTCCATATTTTATGTCAGAATTATTTAGGTATGAAAAAGGATTGGCTATAACAACCAATCCTCTTTGCTATTATTAGTTACGTAATTTTATACACAGTCATTTGAGTTTTTATCAAATGTGTAATACTCAACGCCAATTTTGATTTTTTCTTTACCTACTCTTTCACGGTAAGCATTGGTATCACGTAAGCTATATACACAACCACAATATTCTTGCTTATAGAACTCCTCACGTTTTGAAATTTGGATCATTCTTTGTGATCCACCTTCTTTACGCCAGTTGAAATCCCAATAATCCACATTTTCATATGGAGCAGCAGCGCGAATACCGCAATCTGTAACTTGATCGAAATCCTTCCAACGACTAATACCTAAACAACTGGTGAAAATATCAAAACCGTTTTCACTAGCGTATTTCGCAGTTACCTCAAAGCGCATATCAAAGCACTCTGTACAACGAATACCACGCTCGGGTTCCCACTCCATACCTTGAGTACGGTCAAACCAATCTTTACGGTTATAGTCAAAATCAATAAAAGGAATACCTAGCTTTTCTGCATATCTAACATTTTCTTCTTTACGAATTAAATATTCTTTTAGTGGGTGAATATTTGGATTATAGAAGAAAATTGTAAAAGGTATTTCCGATGCCATTAAAGCTTCCATTACCTCGCCTGAGCATGGAGCACAGCATGAATGTAATAAAAGTCTCTTTTTACCCTCTGGTAAAGATAACTTTTTTCTTCCTGTCATTGTATCCAGTAATGTTTTTACGTTTACTGAATTGTCTTTTGTAACATTATTAATACTCATATTCTAAATTTCTTTAGCTATTTCTGCTAACACTAAGATCTACTAAAGCCATTAATGCTAATTTAGCAGGGCTATCTGTAAAATCTTTAATGATATCTTTAGCTTTTTGTGCTTCAGCAAGAGCTGCTTGTTTACAATAAGTAAAGCAGTCATTAGCTTGTAGTCTTTCTACTACAAGATCTAATACTTCTCTACCTTTTTTCTGCATAATAATATCTTCAACAAGCTGCTTATCAACTTCATTTCCTACTTCTCTTAATCTAATAAGAGGTAAGGTCGGCTTCCCCTCTGCTAAATCATCACCACGTGATTTACCTGATTCTTCTTTAGCTGATAAGTAGTCGATCATATCATCAACCACTTGGAACCCCGTACCTATATAAGTACCAAATTTTGCCAAGTGTTGTTGCTTTTCAGGATCGTTAGGATATTTAAGCATTGCTATAGCATGGCAACAAACTTCGAATAAGCGAGCTGTCTTACTATAGATAACTTCAAAATACCTTTGTTCATCAATTGAAAGGTCGCCTAAATTAATAAGCTGTCTAACCTCTCCCTCGGAAATAACGTTTACAGCATCTGTATATAATGACATTAAATCAGGATTGCGATACTTAGCAATCATCTGGAAAGCTCGAGTATAAACAAAATCACCAACTAAAACTGCTGCAGGATTGTTAAACATTTTATTAGCAGTTGGGTTACCACGACGCATAGATGAATCATCTACTACATCATCATGTAAAATGGTCGCTGTATGGATTAATTCTGTAATTGAAGCTATCTTTGCAGCATCTTCTTTATTTTCGAGCTCTAGTAATTGGGCAAATAATAAAGTAAGAATTACCCTTACTCTTTTGCCTCCAGAATTTATGATATATTCTGAAACTTGATTAATTAAATCTATATCACTACGAGTATATGCAGTTAATTCTTTATTTACTGCAAGTAGATCATCTTTGATTAAATCTATTATTTGACTAAGTTGCATAT
>NZ_NRJG01000161.1 GCF_003585935.1 Psittacicella hinzii | reverse complement strand
TAATTTAGAGATATTGCGATTAGTAGTTTAGTCTAATAGTTATTTATATAGCGATTAATTGTTTGCTCTAAATAGTTATTTATATGCTTAAGTGAAGTTGCTCTAATTTATTTTTATATTTTTAAGATACGCAAAATGGCTAACCCAATGGGTTAGCCATTTAAATTTGTCTAAAAATTAATCTAGACGTAATAATTCGTTAATACCTACTTTGCTACGAGTTTTCGCATCAACTTTTTTCACGATTACTGCGCAGTATAGACTGTATTTACCATCTTTAGAAGGTAAGCTACCAGATACAACTACTGAACCAGCTGGTACACGACCATAGTAGATTTCACCTGTTTCACGGTCATAAATCTTAGTTGATTGACCAATGAATACACCCATTGAAATCACTGAACCTTCTTCAACAATAACACCTTCAACGATTTCTGAACGTGCACCAATAAAACAGTTATCTTCAATAATTGTTGGGTTAGCTTGTAATGGTTCTAACACCCCACCGATACCAACACCACCAGATAAGTGTACGTTTTTACCGATTTGCGCACATGAACCTACAGTTGCCCATGTATCAACCATTGTACCTTCATCAACGTAAGCACCAATGTTTACGTAAGAAGGCATTAAAATTGCGCCTTTAGCAATGTGTGAACCTTTACGTGCTACGGCGTTTGGTACTACACGAATACCAGCTTGCGCAAAGTCTTCAGATGTGTAATCTTTGAATTTAGTATCAACTTTATCGTAGTAGTTAGTTGCACCACTTGTAATGATTTGGTTATCTTTAATACGGAATGATAATAATACCGCTTTTTTTAACCATTGGTGAGTAACCCAAGTACCATCAATTTTTTCAGCTACTCGTAGTTCACCTTTATCTAATTTATTAATTACAAATTCAATTGCTGCTTTTAAATCAGCACTTGCTGTTTGTGGATTAATAGCTGCACGATTTTCAAATTCAGCTTCAATAAAGGCTTGGAGTTCGCTAATATTATATGACATGTCAATCCTTGAAAGTTGTATTGCTTATCTCTATCAATAGAGATCTCGCTAAATCTTGTACAAATAATTTTTATATTATAACAAAATCGTCATAACTGCAAATATGATTTATTTGCATATTTATCTATCTTATCGATCTTAAGCTTCGAGTGATTTTAATAGACTTAAATAAGAAACTAGTTGTTCACGTGTATGCAGCGTACGAGTACCGAGTAATAGATCTATATAGAGACGTGTAAACTTTTGCGTTTTTTCTAATAGGCTCTGTGCACTACTTTTATCTAATTGTGCATAAAGTTCGTAATTAGCAAAACAAGCTGCAAAAGCTTGTTTTTTAGCTTGCGCTTTTTGTTGTTTAGCTTGTTTAAGTTCTATTTGAGCTCGTTGTTCGAGCTCTTTAATTTTAGCAGCTAAACTCGCATCTAAATCTTCTTGGGTAAAGTTAGATTTTTTAGCTACAGTATTTTGGCTTTGTTCTTGCCACAGATGGGTTAGCGATTTTGCTAAAGCGGAGTTTTGTTGTTCTACTTGCTCTTGAGTCGTTTGATTAACTTTTACGGCAGGACTTGCACCTTGGTTTTGACCGTCAGCTAAAAATAACTCATGCATTAAAAGCAAAGTTTGCCCACTAAAGCTATACTTTTGCATTTCTTGCCATTGATAATACTGATATTCTTGGTACTGTAGAGCAAGAGGGTCTTGTTGTTCTAGAGGGATATAGAAATTATCATTAAACGCTTGGTTTGTTTGATAATTAGGAGCAGCATGCTGATTATTAACAAATTGCGCAAAATCAAGTTTTGCTATTTGTTGATGGCTAATAAATCCCTGCTCTTGGATTAAATAGTAAACCTCATTGGCTTCTAGTGGCTGATGTTGATAATCACGATTTAAAGCTTTTATAATCCCTAAATGTTGTAATAAGTTTAACTCAAACTTACGTAGTGATAATTGTAAATGCTCTAAGTCATAAGCATGATAAACATCTAATAGAGCATTTTTATAAATAGTAAATAACTCGGCAGCTTCTTCTGGAGTATGCATTTCGAGTTGTACTAGTTTATAGAGTAATTCATTTAAATACAGGGCACAAAAATTATTTGTTCCTTGGTATTTAATGGCAATACTTTCAACCTCAACCTTATTTATATAGTTATGAAAACGTCCAACTAGTTGTACATGTAAGAGAGAAAAGTATTGGAGTAATGGTCCAGTTGTTGAGCGTTTAGAGCGTGCACTTTTGCAGTAGAGGTGCATTAAACCATATTCTAGACTTAAAAATAATAAACGGGCAGTTGACTCATTGTAATCCTCTTTGTAGAGGATAAAGCCGGTTGTCCACATATCATCTTGTGTCATAAGCAAAGAATTTAGTAAATTTAAAGATAAAAAAAGGGGGAGGAAAAACCTCCGCCTTAAACTCAAAATGTATAATAATTCAATTATAGCATTTAATATTGATAGATGTGAAATTTTCTTTTGTTATAAGCAAAAAAAATCACAGATCCATATTAGTCTAGTTTATACAAGATTGTTGACTAAATTAGACTCTTGTTAGACAAACTTAAAAAGTAGGAGATTAATCTCCTCCTTTTTAAAAGGTAATTTGTATCGTAAAGATTTTATACCCTTAAATAATAGTAGGTGTGTCGTCTTTAGCTTGAACGATTTGCTCGATAGTATTGAGTGCATTCATACGTAGCTCACGTACTTGTTGTACATCAATCGAAGTAACTAAACCAATTAAGCATTCAAAAATTAGCATTTGACTTACACGTACATACATAGTGTCTTGTAGAATATGATAGTCTTTATCATATGCACCACAACTTGTAAAGTTAATGTCAACGCGAATACTTAATTCAGAACGAGCATCGTTACAAATACCAATGGTAAAAATACGATTTTTCTGTAGTAAGGAAATTACTTTTAGAATATCTTTATTATAACCAGAAGATTGAACAGCAATAGCTACATCACCTTTAGATAATAAACAAGCTTTATTTACCATATCGCTAACAGTGGTAGCTGTAATAGTCATTACGCCAATACTGTTAAAACGATTAGCAACTTCTTCGATTAGGCTACGTGCTGAATCTGAACCAAAAATAAATAGACGCGGAGCTAAATGAATTTTATCCGCAGCTAGGCTTAAGTTTGAGTTATTTTTAGCTAAGCTTTGTTTAGTTTCAAGCGTAATACGTGCTAAAAGGTTTGAAGCGCGAGTTAATACGTCTTGTGGTGTTAGCTGTTGGCTAATATCAATGTCGTAAATACGATTTTTAGTTTCGTTTTCGTCTGGGATTTCAAAGTATTCTTCAATGAAGTACTTCTTAAATTCTGTAAACCCTCTAAAGCCTAAGTGTTTACAAAAACGCATTACTGAAGCTTCACCTAAATTAAGGTTTTTCGAAAAACCAACAAGTAAGCTATTACGTAGTAGATCGGGATTGCTAATAATGCGGTTAGCAATGTATTTCATTGATTTAGTAAACTCTTCTTGCTGCGAGCTAAAGTATTTTTCAATAGCGCTTACATTAGGCACGCCTAAAGAATGTTTTTTCTTTTTCTCAGATGAACGATCATTGGCTTCTGAATTATACTTAATTTTTTTAATTTTCATATCTATCGTTCTTATGTTTAGCTTAAGCTTAAGTAGGCTTAAACTCTGGTGTTAATTTATTTATAGTCAGTGAGAAAGGAGTATATTTTTTTCTGGCACAAAGTTTACGATAGCTATAAAAGTAAAAATAACCTACATGCAAGTAAACTTAGTTGAGACTTATAAAAAATCCCTTTTGATATCCGAGAAATAGTAATTAAATTCTTTATTTGCTAGATTCTATCAAGTAAAAACTAACAAATGCGAGAAAATATTAGTTAGAAAATACTATTTACTCTTTTATTATACTCTAAAAC
>NZ_NRJG01000160.1 GCF_003585935.1 Psittacicella hinzii | reverse complement strand
GCCTAAATCATAAAATAAATTTTTTTTCCTCGCAAATAAAAAGTGTAGATTTGTGGCTCGTGACCACTTTTTTCAAATTTTATTAACAAATCTTTATCATTTTTTAATCAATGACGCTAGTCGTAGATAGTTATGAACTTGAAAATTTTTATTCACAAATACCTCACACCAAGACATTTGTTAACAAAATTAGTAGGAAAGTTAGCAAGTGCAAAATTAGGAAAAGTTACCACTTTAGCAATTAAAGCTTTTGTGAAACTAAATAAAGTAAATCTTGCTGAAGCTAAACGACCAAAAGCTGAAGATTACAGTACTTTTAATGAATTCTTTATTAGAGAGTTACCTGAAGATGCTCGTCCAATTGGTCAGGCTGAGTTTGTTAGTCCCGCTGATGGTAAAATTGCTATGATCGGTCAAGTTAATAACGGGGCTATGATTCAGGCAAAAGGACATAACTTTGCAGTACGTGAACTTTTAGGAATTAGTAGTGAAGAAGCTGAACAATATAATGGTTGTACCTATGTAACGGTTTATTTATCTCCAAGAGATTATCACCGCGTACATATGCCATGTAAAGCTACACTAAAAAAATCAATTTTTATACCTGGTGATCTTTACTCTGTAAATGAAAACGCATTTAAGAATATTAGTAATCTCTATGCGCGTAATGAACGTCTAGTATGTTACTTTGATACAGAATATGGTCCAATGATCCAAGTGTTAGTAGGTGCTACTATTACTGGTTCAATAAAAACTTATTGGGATAATGCCATTGACGCTCACCATGCTGTTCACTTTATTGAAAAACGTTATGCTGATAATGAAGTGGTTTTAGAAAAAGGTCAGCTAATGGGTGCTTTCTTAATGGGAAGTACTACTATTAATATTTTCCCTAAACAATTACAATTAACTGATAATGTTGTTATAGGTGAAAAAATTAAGGTTAATGAAGATTTAGGTAATATCGCTGTATAAGTTATTACACTATCTAAGTAATAAATACGGTAATTACATGACAAATAAAGCAATTAAAAAGAAATTGCAACAAAACTCTAAAAAACAAACGATACATTTTTCAGAAAAAGATCGTAGTTTAGTTAATGTAATATTCGATACTGTTAGTGCGAATAAGTTTAAATTTGTAGGCGAAATCTTAACAGCATTACAAAATGCAGGTGTTAGTATAAACATCCATAAACTTAGACGTATGCTCAATACCTTAAATATTACTAAGGTTGTAGATAGCTCTGGCGAAAAATTCTACAAGTTAACGACTTCTCAACATAAGTTGTCTTTAGAATCAAAAGTAGAATCGTTAGTAGTATCAATAGATAGTAATCAATTAGTAATTGTGGTAAAAACTGTTATCGCCGGAGCTCCATTAGTAGCAAAAATATGTGATAATGTTTCTCATGAATTAGGTATTCTTGGAACCATTGCTGGTGACGATACTGTACTAGTTATACCAAAAGATTGTAATAACACTGCACAAGTGATGCAAGGGTTAGAAAATCTTTTAGGATTAGTTTAGTGATTATTGATTTGGTTACAAAATAAAAATAGCTTATAATATCAAGTAAATAAGAATAATTGAGCTTTGGTATGAAAGAAAAAATGAAAAGAGCTTTTGATCGCTCTTCTTACACAAAAATTTATATCTATGCTGGGATTATAGTTTTATGTGTAGTTTTATATTTATTTGTGTTCCGTGATACAAGTAATAAAGATTCGATTCTATTATCGAAAAATGAAACAGCAACTGTACAAATTAATAGTCCTCAAGAGACTACAGAAGAAACTTTACAGGAAGAAACTTTACCAGCTGAAACTGAAGCTGAAAATGATGCACAGCCTGAAACACCAGTGGCAGCTCCAGTAGCTCAACCACAAGAAGCTAAAAAAGCTGCGCAAAATGATACAGCTACAACAAATCAAACAGCAACTACGACTGCTGACAATAACTTAATACCTTTAGTTCCTGAAAATGCACCTTATACAAATCTGCAAACAACTTTATATCAAGTGAAAAAAGGACAAACTGCAGGTACTATTTTTGCTCGTGAGAAAGGTGTTATTTTCCAAATGGCTAATGTAAACAAGGCTATTGAAAGACTTGGTGAAAACGATAAAATTTATATTAAACGTGATTCATCTGGTCAAATTGTAGTCTTAGCTATCGATCGAGCTAGAGGTGGCTTTATTGGTCAGTATGTATTAGTTGATAAGAAATTTGTTTTTGTAAGCAAACGTTAATACTTAAAAAGACTCACACTGCTCGTGTGAGTCTTTTTAAGTATGAAAAAAGTATTTCAAACTTCACAAATTATAGTAAACTGGCTATAAGTTTTATAAAGATTCTAGAAAAAGGCGTTGATAGTAGATTATGGCTAAAGAATATAAGTGCCCAGTTAAAAAAGTTTCACTAAAACCAGAAACAGAAAAGTTTACACAAGAGGTTTTGTTTAGAGCTCCAACATATAAAGAAGGGGATAAAACCCGTAACTACAAAGTAGCAGTTGGAGTTGTAGATAATGTCACTGGAAAGTTCTATCCTAATGATTCGTTTTTAAAGTTATATGATGAAAACAGCGAACCTTACGAAATGGATCGCGAAATATACAAAAAGTATATGAAGAAATATGATGAGGAATTACAAGAACAATTAGCACAAAATCCAGGGATTTCTCGTGTTCGTAACACTGGTACACGTTTAGACGTAATGGTTGAGGTTATTGAGCAAACTAGAATCTTAAGAGCAAAACAAGCTAAAGAAGTTAAACCAATCAAAAATAAGAGAAAAATACCTTGGAAATTAAAATCACAAAATGATTTTGTTGTTCAAGAGGTTGCGCCTGTTATTCAAGACGAGGTTATTACACCAGAATCTCTAACAGTAGAGAAAGTTTTAGAAACCAATACATCATATTCTTCAAGAAGCAAACACAAAGCAAATGCTGCAAATATGTTTGTGACTTTTATTTACAAGATCGCAGATTTATATGGCATTACTAAGATCTTAAGTGAGGTTTTTACAACTGAAGGTGCAATAAATATTCTCAATTGGGTGGCTTTTTCTCTAAGTAATGACGACAGCAATGCTTCTCATAACTTCAATGAATTCGCAAACAAGATGAACTTAAAAAGAGATTTTTATATAAGTTCGCAACGTTGGTCTGAATTCTTTATGTCAATTTCTGAAGAAAAAGTCGAAGCTTTCCTTAAATCTTGGTGTGAACTTCTACAAGAAGACAATGCGATTATTTATTGATTTTTCGAACTTTACTACCTATTCAAATAAACTATCATTAGCTAAGTACGGTAATGATAAAAGCGAAGACACGCCAAAGCAAATCAATTTATTAGTAGCTAAGGGAACTAAGCACCAACTACCGTTATTCTATGAATTCTATGCAGGAAATATCAGCGATAGCAAAATTTTCCAAAGATCTGTTGATTTAAATGCGCAATATTTACCAACTGTACAATCAGTAATCTTCGATCAAAGTTCAGCTAATAAAGATAATTTACAAATCCTGAATGATAAAAATATTAAAGTAGTAACATTTATGAAGAAAGTTGCCAAAGAATATAAACAATTAATTAGTAATTCTTTTGTTAACTATCATGATCGTAAAGTTCTACTTCCTAATGGAGCTATGTATTATTCAGAACATATAATTTATGCCGAGCGTGATTTTCAAGCTCTAGCTATTTTATCACCTGAAAAATACAAGATTGAACGCGATACTATTCTCAAAGAATACGCTGTTGAACAAGAGAAACTCGAGAAAATTAACCGTAAACATACCCTTGGCATGAGTGAAATGCAACACAGTAATGTTGATATTCAATCAAGTACGAGAATTGATTTAACTCTTGCTCCTGAAAAAATGACTGAGAAGATGAATATGGCGGGTTGGTTTGCACTAATTACCGATGACTTAGAGACTCGAGCTACAGAAGTTTACACTATTAACTACATGAGAGAAAGTGTTGAAAGAAGCTTGGCACGCATAAATAATACAAGAATGTTAGTGAGTAACGATTTATCATTTCGTGGTAAGTCTTTATGCACCTTTATTTACGTAATCCTCCATGAAATCATAGAACGAACTGTTAGTAAATTAACTGCACCAATTAATCAGTATATACCTACAAATGTTCATAACTTTGTGCAATACATCAATCGATGTATTAAAAGTTGATTTTGATTCAGCAAAATCTGAAGAATATGCAGTTATTAAGCAGTTCCTAAAAATTCTTGAACAAGATTTTCTAGCCATCAAATCTAAGTAAACTTAAATAGTTTTTAGATGTGCATATATTTGGCTCTATCTAATTCCTATGTTTAAAGAATAACTATTCTTGCAACAGCTTAAGTTCTCTCTTTTTAACAGTATCTTTCTTACACAATGGTATAATGCGCCACTGAAAATGTTTTAATCAAATAGACCACACAAGAATTAAGATGACTAAACAACTATATCCTTTGCCTACAGTTGGATTAAGAAAGCAAACAACTAAAAGTGGAGTGTATCTCTATAAGCGTGGTAAAAGCTATAGAGATGAAAATGGTAAAGTTAAAAGAACTAATGACACTTTAATCGGTAAGCTAGACGAAGAGACTGGTTATTTAATTCCGAATGATAATTATTTTGCCATTTTTAATCTGCCTAAGCCAAAAGAAAATCTAATACCTAGAGAAAAAGAGTTTTCAACAGGATATACAGACTGTTACATGAATATTTTTCGTCAGCTTGGTGTCTTTGACATTCTCTTTAATATATTCAGTGATGAAGCTGAATTGATTTGCCATCTTGCTGGATACATGGTAAATGAAGGTGATGTGATGGAAGGCTTTAAAGACTGGGCAGGGGATCATAGTTTGCCGGAAAAATTTTATCTAAATTCTCAAAATTTGAGTGAGTTCTTCGAAGATATTTTTCCTCCATGTATAGATGAATTTAAGGATCAATGGATAAATTCTAAATTATTTGATTCAACGTTTTACGCTTATGATGTAACTAGTTTTTCATCTTACAGTGAAGATTTAGATGAATTGGAAATCGTATATTATCGAGATAATGAACTACTAAAACAAATTAATCTTGCTGTGTTGTTCGATCATAAAGTTCATTAACCTATCCTATATGATTGGTATTCTGGAAATTTAAACAACAAGGCATATTTACCTTACGTAATAGAAAATTTTCAAGATAAGATCTCCAAAAAAATAAATGTGGTTTTAGCTCAAGAAACTTATAAAAGCAAGACATTTAATGATCTAGCTAGTAATGAGATCGAATTTTTAACTCTTTTACCTGCAAATTTACAAGTTTACACAGACCTTATAGATCAAGCTAATCAAATTGGTTTTAAACATGCTGATAGACTAAGTCGCCCTGAGAAGAAAGCCAAAATTTTGGATGTCAATTATCAAGGTTTAGAGCTAAAGGCTCATGTGATAAAAGATCAAGAGTTGCTTGATATGCAACTTGTTAGTTTTTATGAGGATTTAAAGAAAAAAGAAGAGATACTTAGATTACTACATAAGAACAAGAAGCCTGTTCAACCAGATTTAATAGAGTTATTTAAAGTTAGCCAGTCTACTGATTTAGATTTTACGTACGAGCAAAATAACGAAGCTATAGATCTAGCTATTAGTAGATTAGGCTTTATTGTCTTAGTTACTAATAATAAATCTTTAGATACTGAGCAAGCATTAAATGTCTATAGCAAAAAGGGAATAGTTGATACAGCTTTTGATAACTTGTACAATGGTCTAGATTTTGGTGAACTTCGAGTTCATTCTAGCTATAAGTTTGACGGGAAATTATTTGTTAGTTTTATTGCTTTAATCCTCAAAATGCATATGATCTACAGTTTATCAAGTAATGAATTAACTAAAGATATAGGATTAAAGAGTTCGATTGAAGAGTTAAAGAAAATTAGAACTTATAGTGGCAATTCAAAATCCAAGACAATGTCTCTAACTAAAAGACAGAAAAATATTTTGGCAGCATTAAATATTACTTTATAAAACAATTTGTCCACTTAAGTTAGAAGATCATGGTGTGGTATAGAAAATAGATTTCGAGCTTTATAGACTGTATTTTTAACGTTTGTGCTTTTGTTATTGAAAAATAATAAAAAAGTGATTCGCCCTAAACTCCCGCAAATGTATCGTTGCTGTAAATAAACTTTAATAAAAAATCATTAAAATTCTTATACTTAATTTAATTTTCATTTTCCTGCTATGTTATAATGTATACGATACGGTATCTAAAGCTATTGAGGAAATAAAATGACAGTATTAGTTGACTTACCGGAAAAAGGAATTACAACAAAAAATGATAGACGTGGAGAAAAAGCTGTCAAAAGAGTGTTTAAAGTAATAAAATCTTACAGAGATCCAATTACTAAAAAACCAAAAGTAAAAGAAACTTTAATCGGTAAACTTGATGATGAAACTGGTAAATTAATACCTAATGAAAATTATTACAAATACTATGATTCAAATAATTCAAGTAACTATGAAAGTCAACTTGTAACAGAGTTAAGAACTGGTGATTTTCAGTGCTTAAATGTAGGTTTTATCGGAGCTTGCTTTAAATTAGCCAAGAATTATAAATTACTTCAAACTTTACAACAAATCTTTGGTAAAGAATTAGCCGAAGGATTTCTATATTTAGCTATTTATACGCTTGAAAATGGTTCTGTAATGAGCTATTACCCAAGATGGGCTTTATCAAGAGGTTTAGACGATAAATTTACTTACTCAAGCCGGGAAATATCACGTATTCTTCAATCTATTAGTAAAGAAGATAAATTAGATTTTCTCAATAGCTGGTTTAAAATTCATCACTCAGATAAATACCTTGCTTATAATGTAACTTCAATCTCATCATATAACCAGCAAATGTACGATATAGCAAGAGGATATAACCGCGATGGTGAAGATTTACCACAAATTAATCTCGGTGTTATCTATGATCAGGATTCAAGACTTCCTCTTTACTACGACATTTATCGCGGAAATATCCCAGATAAAGCATATTTAGAAACCACCATTTCTTTAGCTTTATCTTTAAATATAAACAAGCTAAACCTTGTTATGGATCAAGGATTTTACACCAAAGACAATATAAAGTATCTCCATAGTAAGGGAACAAATTTCTTAACACTTTTACCCAAAAATAATAAACTCTATAAAGAGTTACTTAATGATGTAAAGGCAAATCCTTACGACTTCATTAAAGAGTATGACATAAAATATAAGATTTTTGCCCGTAGTTATATTAAGGTTAATGAAGGTATCAAATCTAAAGTAATCATGTCCTACTCACAAGCTGAACATACTTACCTAGCTGAATCTTTATTAGATAAAGTAGAGAGAAATAATGTAGATTTAAATCTCATCTCAAATAAACGTGGTCTAGTTGTTAAAAAACTAATGAAATATCACGAAGTTAAGCAAGAGGGTGATGTTCTAATATCTTACAAAGAATATAAATATAAAATCCATGAAGAATATTCAAAAATGGGATATTTTGCCCTTATTACTAATGATTTAGATTTAGAACCTTTAGAAATTCTTTC
>NZ_NRJG01000016.1 GCF_003585935.1 Psittacicella hinzii | reverse complement strand
TTTAAATGCAAAGACTTATCTTATTATTAGCAGTAAGCTCTATTCGTAAAATCTTATCTATATAGGATATGGCGGATGGGGTGTTACAACTAGCGTTTGCTAGTCCCCCTTAAATCCTATTGGTGATCATATGACAGGATCTGTTCTACAATTTATTCTAAGTGTTTTTCCGATTTTGCTATTAATTTATTTAATGGCAAAACGCAATGGTTTACCATCTTACATTGCGTTACCAGCTATTGCTGTGTTAATTATTCTAATCCAAGTATTCTACTGGAGTAATTCTAATTTAGCAGTGGGTGCTTCTGTTGTCGCTTCAATTGTTGCAACTTTAACACCAGTTACTATTATTTTCGCTGCTATTCTTTTCAATCGTTTTATTGAAGTATCGGGTTCAATTAACGTAATTAAAAGTTGGTTAGCAACTGTATCTCCTAACCCAGTAGCACAATTAATGATTATTGGTTGGGCATTTGCTTTCATGATTGAAGGTGCTTCAGGTTTTGGTACTCCTGCTGCTATCGCCGCTCCATTATTAGTGAGCTTAGGTTTCCCAGCTGTACGTGTTTGTATCTTAACTCTTATCATGAACTCAGTACCTGTATCATTTGGTGCTGTTGGTACTCCAACATGGTATGGTTTTAGCCAATTACACGACGTAAACTTTATTGAACTTGGTAGCAAAACAGCAATTATGCACGGTTTTGCTTCATTAGTTATCCCTGCTATCGCTTTAATGTTCGTAGTTAAACCAAAAGAAGTATTCAGAAACTTTGGTTTTATTCTTTTATCAATTGCAGCCTGTGTGGTACCTTACTTAGTACTATCTTTCTTCAATGATGAATTCCCATCATTAGTTGGTGGTGCTATTGGTATGTTATTATCAGTTTGGTTTGCTAAATACGGTATCGGTTTAGCTAAATCATATGAACCTGTAGTTGATGATACTAATCCAGAACAAAAAATTCGTATTGAAAAATTACCTTCAGTAACAGGTAGTCAAGTTGCTAAAGCTTTAGCTCCTTTCGCTTTATTAATCGGTTTATTAATTGTTACACGTGTACAACAATTACCGTTTAAAACTCTAATGAATAGCCAAGCTGAATGGTTAAACTTTAACTTAGGCTTTGCTGATTTCAAAATTACTCAATCTCTAACTTTCGTTTTAGGTAATATTTTTGGTACTTCAATTAGTGATTCTTATAAATTACTTTACGTGCCAAGCTTAATTCCATTTGTTGTAACTGTATTAATTATGCAGTTCTTCTACGCAGAATGTCGTGGTAAAATCGTTGGTATTTTCCAATCTTCAGCTTCAGCAGTTAAATTAACTTACGTAGCATTATTTGGTGCTTTCGTAATGGTTAAATTAATGATGTTAGCACCAACTGCAGGTGTTCCATCTAATACAACTAGCTCAATGGTACAAGTTATCGGTCAAGTATTCTCATCATCAATGGGGTCATCTTGGTTACTTGTAGCTTCATACCTAGGTTCTGTAGGTGCATTCTTCTCAGGTTCAAACACTGTATCTAACTTAACATTCGGTTCGATCCAACAATCTATTGCGCAACAAATTGGTGCTAACCAAACAACTGTATTAGCATTACAATCAGTTGGTGGTGCAATGGGTAACATGGTATGTTTAAATAACATTATCGCCGTAGCTTCAGTTACTAACTGCTTAAGTTACGAAGGTTATATCTTAAAACGTACTTTCGCGCCAATGGTTATTTACGGAATTATCGCTGCTATTGTTTCACAAGTAGCTATCTTATTATTCCCAGGTTTATGGTAATAAAAAAGGAGGTAGATCGTTATACGGTCTACCTCTCTTTTTTTTGTTATATTAGCGAGCATGAGTAATTTTTTCTTTACCATGTACTAATAAAGTGATTAAATTATTAAATGGTGTACTTACATTAAATTCTTTACCTTTACGTGCAATGTAACCATTTAGGAAATCGATTTCCGTTAAGCGATTGTTTTTGATTAAATCTTGGTGCATTGATGGATAATGACGTGAACCAGAATAACCATCATTAGTAAATGACATAATAAAATCAGTAATTTGTTCTACGTCTAAATGTACACCTTCGATTTTAGCAATTAAAGCAAACTCTTTTACAATTTCTTGAATTAGGTTACGACAATTGTCGATTGTTCCTAATTGATACATATTAGCATCTAGAATAGTACATAAGCTATTCATAGCACCATTTAAACAAGCTTTTCTCCAAGTAGCCCATTGAATATTTTCAACAACTTCACACGGTAAGCCTGAATCGTTAATCGTTTGCGCGATTTGTTTAGCTGCTTGAGCTGCTGCACGAGAGTTTACAATATTTTCAATTTCTGTTTTGCCATAGCTAGAGAAACTTACATCTCCAGGCACATCAACAGCATTAAATTTAGCGGTTAAAACAGTAACCCCCATGAAGATTTGTTCTTTAGATACATATTTGCTGATTGTATCTACATGCCCTAAACCATTTAGTAAACATAGAACTTTTGTGTCTTCATGAATAAGATGTTTAATCTGTTGCATTAAACCATCTAACATTAATGACTTAGTAAAAATAACAATTAAATCAACAGCTTGATCATATTCTTCAGGACGATAAGCTTTGATTTGTGTAACTTTAGGAGTTCCTACTTCTGTTACTTTTAAACCATTTGCATTAATTGTATCTATATGTTCTTGCCAGTTATCAAGTAGTACTACATCGTTACCAGCTTGTTTTAACATATGACCGTAGCAGCAACCCATTGCTCCAGCACCAGCAATTGCAATTTTCATTAATAAATCCTTGTCGAAAGCATAACTTACCCTTTAATTATATCTAACTATTACGATTTTCCCAAATCTATAGTAGTTATTTGCCAACTAGATCACACTTTTAGTTAAGCTTTAGCTATAACTAGAAGCAAAAGTTTCGTACTTTAGCTTTATGCTATAATATTCCAGTCAAATAACAGGGTTATAACCCTCAAACCAAGTATTAAACAAACATTTTGGATTTAACAATGGAGTCATCTGTCTCGTTTTTAATTATAATTATCCTTCTTTGTATTCTGGTATCAGCCTTTTTCTCGGCAAGCGAAACCGCACTCTTTACCTTAAATAGGTATAAACTGCAAACCGCTTTAATGAAAAAAAGATGGGGAGCGCAATCAGCTCATACTTTATTACAAACGTCAGATAAGCTTATTAGTACAATCCTAATTTGTAACAATACCGTAAATATTGCAGCTTCATCATTAGCAACCATTGTCGGACAAGAAATTGCTCAAGACTTAGGTATTGCAATCGCTACTGGTGTCTTAACTTTTGTCTTATTAATGTTTGCCGAAATTATTCCTAAAACTATCGCAGTTAAGTTCCCAGAAATTATTGCTTATTCTTTTGCTCCGGCATTATATGTAGTATTTCGTATTGTTTCCCCTATTGTATTTATCTTTAATATCTTCACTATTCTCTTTTTCAAAGTATTACGTATCAATAACAATACAGAAAAAGCTGGACTATCAGATGAAGAATTAAGAGTGATCGTAAAAGAATCTCAACAATTAGTTGGTAAAGATCACTCTGATATGATGAGCTCAGTTTTAGACTTAGAAAAAGTTACTGTTGAAGAAGTAATGATCCCTCGTCACGAAATTGTTGCTATAAACATCGATGACGATATTAAATCAATTATTCGTCAATTAAATCAATCGGCGCATAGTCAAGTTCTGGTTTACCGTGAGTCATTCGAAAAACAAATTGTCGGTATGCTACGTATTCGTGAAGCTTATCGCTTAATGATGGAAAGTAATGAGTTTACTAAAGAGAACTTAGTACGTGCTGTCGACGAAGCAATATTCGTTCAAGAAGGAACTACTTTAACGCGTCAACTTTTTAACTTTAAAAAAGCTAAACGTAAAATTGGTATTATTGTTGACGAATATGGCTTTGTGATTGGTTTAATTTCCATCGAAGATATTCTTGAAGAAATCGTTGGTAATTACACCACTAACTCTATTGTCGACGAACAAGAAGATATTAATACTGTTACCCCTGGTAAATATCTGATCGACGGACAAGCAAATCTACGTGATTTAAATCGTCGTTTTAGTTGGGATCTAAAAGCTGAAGAAGTAAGAACTTTAAACGGCTATCTTCTAGACAAGTTCCAAGACATTCCTGCTATCGAAGCGCGTTACTCTGTTGGTAACTTAATTATGACGGTAAAAGAAGTTGATCGCAAAGGTATCAAACTAATCGAAGTTACAGATCTTAAACGTTATAAAGCTGCCGAGAAAAAGGAAGCAAGTAAAGAAAACGTCAAAAAATCTTAATGCCATTAATCTTAATGGCTAAGTGACTATTATGAATACACAACCAGCTCTTGATTTTAATACAGCTAAAGTTTTTGTTTTTGGTGACGTAATGATCGACCACTACTGGCATGGTGATACAAGTCGTATTTCACCAGAAGCTCCAGTACCTGTTGTCTTATATAAAAGATCATCACAAACTTTAGGTGGTGCTGCTAATGTTGCACAAAATATTAAGGCCTTAGGAGCTCATGCTGTTTTATCTGGTTTAATAGGACAAGACGATAATAGTCTTGAACTATTAGAACTTTGTAAAAATAGCAATCTTGAAAACCTTTTAATAACAATCCCTAACATGCAAACGACTAAAAAGCTTCGTATTTTAAGTCGTCATCAACAGCTGTTACGTATTGATTTTGAAAATAGTCCCGCTATAACTTATAATGTTCCTCAAGTTTTCTCGCAATTTGCAAACCTACTTGAACAAAGCATTCAACAATCACAAGTTGTTATTCTTTCTGATTATTTTAAAGGGGCACGTGAGCTTTTTCCTTTTATCATTGAACTAGCAAATAAATATAAAAAACCAGTTATTATCGATCCTAAAGGTAATGACTACTCGTTATATCGCCATGCAAGTTTATTAACTCCTAATTTAAGTGAGTTTAAACAAATTGCAGCTCAATATGGTTATTCACCAGAAGCAATAGCTAATCAAGAGCAAGAAAGCCAAATTGCTAATCATATAATTAATGATTTAGATTTATATGGTATTTTAATTACTAAATCAGAAAATGGTATGACTCTGCACCTTAAAGATGGTCGTATGTATCATCAATTAACTTATGCCGAAGATGTATATGATGTAACAGGAGCTGGAGATACAGTAATCGCAACTTTAGCTACAGCCTTAGCTAGCGGCATTGATATCATTGATGCTTGTTACTATGCAAACAAAGCTGCAGGTATTTCAGTATCAAAATTAGGAACTTCAACCGTAAGCTTACTCGAATTACAAGCGGCATGTGGTTACGCAGATTCATCACTATCTAAAATCGAACAAGCGAAAAAAGATAACAAGAAAATCGTTTTCACCAATGGTTGTTTTGACATTTTACATCGCGGTCATTTAACATACCTTAAACGAGCTAAAGAGCTTGGAGATATTTTAATTGTTGGTATTAATAGCGATAGTTCTGTTAAAGCTTTAAAAGGAGACAGTCGTCCAATTAATAAGCTTGAAGATCGCATGTTAATGCTTGAATCATTAAAGTTCGTAGATTTTGTAATACCATTTGAACAAGAAACACCACTTGAACTCATTAAACAAATAATGCCAGATATTCTCGTTAAAGGCGGTGACTATCAAGTTGAGAATATTGTCGGCTATGCTGAAGTTACAGCAAATGGTGGTAAAGTACAAACTATTCCTTTTATCGATGATTACAGCTCGACTACAATAATTAATAAAATTAAAAGCAAGTAGTTGCAATCATTAATTTCTTATGAAAAATCAAGACGAAATATTTCAGTCTAACCGTCCACATTTTAAAAAAGAATTTCTTTTACCAAAATATTGGAAAATTTGGTTACTAATCGGCGTATGTTGGATATTTTCATTATTCCCATATGCGGTTATTCGATGGTTAGGACTGCGTTGTGGTAGTTTTTTCCGCAAAAGCAATATTAAAGTAATTCGTACCCGTAGACAAATTGCTCGTATTAATATCGATGTTGCATTAGCTAGTTATTCTAAAGAACAAAGAGATGAAATTTTTGATCAATTTTGTAATAACGTAGGTATTGCCATCTTCGATATGGTTATTGCTTGGTTCTGGAGTAAACGCCGTTTTGCCAAACTAATTAAACTACCTGAAAATAAAGACTTTTCAGAATGGTATGGTAAACGTGCATTTTTATTCTTCTGTCCACACTTTTTAAATCTTGAAGTAAATGCCCGTGCTATTGGTCTAATTTTACCTTCGTATGGCGTTTACTTAAAGAATGCAAATCCACTTTGGGATTGGTTACAATATTATTTCCGCTTACGTAATAATAAAGCCCTTGTTGCTAAAGATAATCCGCGAGCTATGATTAAAACCTTAGCGCTTAAGCATGGATTATGGTACGCCCCAGATCAGGATCTAGGAACAAAATCTGCATTATTTATGCCGTTTTTTGATGAACCTGAAGCATGTACTACTACTGGTACTTGGCAATTGTATCGTAGTTTTAATGATCTAACTTTAGTACCTTGCCTTTTATTGCCGAGTAAAGATCCTAAATACTATTTTGAGTTTCATATTCTAGAGGCTGTTACTTTTGATGATTTAACTGCAAAATACAACGCTGGTGAACTAACGCGTGAAGAGTTAACTTACCAAGTTGTTTTAAGAGCAAATCAAACAGTTGAAAGTACAGTAAAACTTGATATAGCTAACTATATGTGGATGCACCGACGCTTTAAAAATCGTCCTGCTGGTAAGGAAGATTACTATAAAGACGTTAAATAAAAGACACAATAAAAGCTGCGCTAGTGCGCAGCTTTTATTGTGTCTATATATTTTTTACTTAACTGTAAAATTACTCGGCATTTTTCTGTCTATATGCGCGACGTCTGTCGTTTTCAGTTAAGAATTTCTTACGAATACGAATTGATTCTGGAGTTACTTCTACTAACTCGTCATCATCAATGAATTCGATAGCTTGTTCTAATGAGAAACGAACAGGTGGAACTAAAACGATAGCATCGTCTTTACCAGCCGCACGCATGTTAGTTAATTTTTTACCTTGTAAACAGTTAACCGTTAAATCGTTATCACGACTGTGGATACCAATTACTTGACCTTCATATACTTCTGTATTAGCGTCAATTAACAGTTTACCACGCTCTTGTAATGAGAATAGAGCATAAGCAAGAGCTTTACCTGTACCATTAGAAATTAGTACACCGTTTTGACGTTGACCAATTTCACCTGGACGTACAGTATCATAATGGCTAAATGTTGAGTAAAGTAGACCTGTACCTGAAGTCATAGTCATAAACTCACCACGGAAACCAATTAAACCACGAGCTGGAATAATATAGTCTAAACGAGTACGACCTTTACCGTCCATTTCCATATTTTTAAGTTCACCTTTACGTAAACCTAAAGATTCCATTACCGCACCTTGATGTTGCTCTTCTACGTCAACAGTAACTTGTTCAAATGGCTCTTGTTTAACACCATCTACTTCACGGTAAATTACACGTGGTCTTGATACTGCTAATTCAAAGCCTTCACGACGCATGTTTTCAATTAATACTGATAAGTGTAATTCACCACGTCCTGAAACACGGAAAGCATCTGGATCTTGCGTTTCTTCTACACGTAAAGCAACGTTATGTACAAGTTCTTTTTGTAATCTTTCAAGAATTTGTCTCGAAGTAACGAATTTACCTTCTTTACCACAGAATGGAGAAGTATTTACACAGAAGAACATTGTAACTGTTGGTTCATCAACTGATAAAGCTGGTAAAGCTTCAACATTGTTCACGTCACAAATAGTGTCAGAAATGTTTAATTCACCTAAACCAGTAATCGCAACGATATCACCAGCTTTAGCTGTAGTTTGTTCTACACGTTGTAAACCGATGTGACCAAATACTTGACCAACTTTACCGTTACGTTTTTTACCCTCAGCGTCGATAATTGTTACTTGTTGGTTAACTTTAATTTCACCACGTTTAATACGACCAATACCGATTACCCCTACGTATGAGTTGTAATCTAATTGTGAAATTTGCATTTGTAATGGTGCATTTAAATCTACATCAGGTGGAGAAACTTTTTCGATAATAGTTTCAAATAATGGCTTCATGTCTTCTGCCATATCTGTGTAATCTAAACCAGCAATACCATTTAAAGCTGAAGCGTAAACAATTGGGAAATCTAATTGTTCATCAGTTGCCCCTAGGTTAACAAATAGATCAAAAATTTGATCAATTACCCAATCAGGTCTTGCACCTGGACGGTCTATTTTGTTAACTACTACAATTGGTTTTAAACCGTGTTCGAACGCTTTTTGCGTCACGAAACGAGTTTGAGGCATTGGACCATCTGTAGCATCTACGATTAGAAGTACAGAGTCAACCATTGAAAGAACACGTTCTACTTCACCACCGAAGTCAGCGTGTCCTGGAGTATCTACAATATTAATGTGATAATCATTGTAGTTAATAGCAGTGTTTTTTGCTAAGATTGTAATACCACGTTCTTTTTCAATGGCATTACTATCCATAATTCTTTCTTCTACTTCACCTCTAGAACTTAAAGTACCAGATTGTTGTAATAATTTATCAACTAAAGTAGTTTTACCATGGTCAACGTGAGCAATAATAGCAATGTTTCTTAACTTGCTAATGTCTTTAATATCAGCCATTTTTTATTCAAAAAAGATTAATTTCTAACTAAAGAGTTTAGATTTGGGAAACCAAAATGAGGAAATAAAATAAATTTTATTAAAAATTTAAACTCAAAATATAACAGTCTATTATATAA
>NZ_NRJG01000159.1 GCF_003585935.1 Psittacicella hinzii | reverse complement strand
CACCAGAGGATTAGATATGACCTATTATAATCAAAATTAATTTAAAAATTAAAATTGATATAAGACAAATATAACATTTAAAATGATATAAATATTATAAACGAAAATGAAATGGAAATCTAAATTTAGATTTAATCCTCTGGATAAAGTGGTGAATGGCGATAGCGATTGGCTTCATATTTAGTCGGCATTAAGCCAAAAATAAAAGCTAAAGGTGCAAATGCCATAATCACTAAAATTACCCATGCTGTAATCCCTATATCATGTAAACGACGCATGATTGTGGCTAAAGTAGCAAAGAAAATAATAGTACTTAAGCCCACAAAAAAGCCATTTAAGTAGGCAGCATAGGTTAGTCCAAAGTGACTAATAATTAAGCTAAAAGCAAAATAGCAAATAGCTAGTAATAAAAAAGAAGCGAGTAAAAAGTACCAATATTCACGACGACGTTCTGCTCCAGTATAGTTAAATAAATTAACTAAATGGATGTAGAAGTTGAATATAAATGATGGTTGATCAGAGGTGGACATAAGCTCCTCCTATTGATCTTTAGAACGATGATCTCCTTTTTCAATAGATAAAGGTTCGTCATCTGCTGACGCATTATTGCTTTTATTAGCATTAGCGTCGGTGCGGAAAGTAAATTCTGGATTAAAGTAATCGTCGTAGTTAACAATAGTAATTTCGTCTTCTAGGAAGAAAGCCTTAGTACGATACGGATTATGGTGCATGTTTGAAGGAATAAAACCAAGCACTAACCATAAAGGTAAAAATAAGGCAATAATCGAATAGTAAGGTGAAATGCCAATGTCACGACAACGACGAGCACAAGTGCTAATAATCGCTAGATTGAAAGCGATAATTAATACAACGTAAACTACACCAAGAACTTCTAAAACGGTAGTATTTTGCGAGTCGGCAAATATTGACATACTGAGCAATACGACAAAAGTACATAGAAAGTACCAAAGAATAAAAAGCCATAATTCACGACGACGTTGGAAACTAGTATAGTTAAATATACCAGCAAAGCTACGGAAGAAAACGTCGTTAATATTTGCGCGTTTGTAATTATCAGGTGTTTGCATAAAGATAATAAGAGTTAATAGAGTGTTTTGACTCTATTATTGTATCAAAAATACCGAGTTTTTATAAACTGTTGTGTTAGTTGTGTGGTACTGCTCTTGTATGATAACCGCTCGGGTATAGGTAAAGTATAGGATAGACTAAGATCTAAAGAAAGAGATACACCACATACACTACACTTGAAAAAAACAAATAACTAAAAAACAAGGCACTGAAAGCGAACAACTAACTAAAAGCGAACAACTAAAAATGCACCTTACAGTATAAGGTGCATAGTACAAAGAGTTTAAAGAACTAATTAATTATCTTACATAGTAAGAAGTTGGGAATAATTTATCTTACATAGTAAGAAGTTGGGAATAATTTATCTTTAAGGTATGGGTTATTTTCAAATTTAGTTGGCGCAAATAGTAAATATAACCCAAAAATAACGTTTACTAATGGGATAAAGAATAATAGCCAGAATGCACCATGTAAACCTAGATCATGGCAGCGACGGATTGTATGCGGAATACTTAAGAAAATATTAAATCCAGCAAGAATTAAATTAGCAAAGGCGAGAATAGCTGACGGAGCATCAGGAGTTCCTGTTATAAGTGCAGCGATTAAAGCTACAATACAAAGAGCTATAATTATTAAAAAGCTAAGAATGATCATCCAGAGAGTAAATAAGAAGTATTCACGGCGACGAATACAACCTTGGACATTATTTTTATTTGCCCAACAAACTTTGAGTACCTCTGTAAATGGAACTGTTGTCATAGATTTACCTCAAAAGTGATTAAAAAAAAGAGTATTAACTGTTTTTAGTCTTATTCTAATATTTTATCTTTACAAGAAAAATAGAGGCAAGATTGACGGAAAATAATAAGAACTAAATTTAATTTGAGGGACAACAAGTCGCAAATGATGAGTTTGCTTGGTGGTTGTTTTGATTATTTTTGGTATGGAACTAACATTTAGTTAATTTATGTTAAACCTATGAAAACTCAAGCAATTTTTACTGGTTTTGTATGCCTTTTGTAGGGGTGGTAAACCACAACAAACCAAGTAAGCAACTTGCAAATGTAACAAAAAAGCTAGCAAAAAGTAACTTAATAAGTAAGCAAAAATAAGCAAGAATAAGCAAGAATTCAAAGTATATATAAGCATAAAAGTAAGCCCTCAAGCTAGTAGTAGGAAAGAGCATAAGTTTTATTGGCTGACTATAGTTGCAACACTATAATTAATTGCACAATTACATATAGCTGCATACTAATGGTTGTAATAACCATAAAACTTAGCTCTTTATTTGCTACTTAGCTTGAGGGCTTTATTAATCTAGATTTAAGAACGCTATAGCGTAATTTTAAAGGTGGGCTTATTTATTGCAGCCACATGTACAGCCTGGAGCTTTTGACTCTTTAGTGCAAGTACAATCCGGACCACATTCATGTAAATAATGACCACAACCACATGGACAAAGTTCTTTTTTCTCAGTCATTTTGACCTCCATTAGGAATACATTAAAATTACGTACTGCTAGCTTTATAGTTTTTAAACCATTTTACTTATAAGCGACCATAACTTGCGCTTACAAGATAAGGGAGTAATAACGAATAAAGCTAAACAGAAGATAAAGCAGCCTGTAATAATTCATCCATAAGTTATCGATAAAATGAATTAATAAGCTATCGATAAATTTTTAATAAAATTATTAATCCTGTATAAAACTTAATCTTAGCCGCAGCTAGAAAGGCTTAATTATTTTCAGGGATTATTTGCTTTTTCTTTAAAATTAATTATAGAACAAAGAAAAACCACTTGCAGTAAAATCTTGCTAAGAAATTTTTATCTTTCGTCGACTTTGTAAAGTAATTTTTTGATAAACAATAGTTTATTTTGCAGTATGCAAAGCGAAATATTTTATAGTTGGAAAATTGTACGAAATATTTCTATGCATTATTGATAGGAATTTCCTATCAAAGTTAACAACAAAATCAAAATTTTCTCTAGATCTAAATTTGTGTTGCTTACTGATAGGTTTTACCTATTGTTAGCCATAGTTAATGTTATTGAGCTAGGAAATTCTCTTAAGTTTTAGCAATCCTGCATCAATATCCCAATTAACTAAATTTAGAATGAAATAGCCTAAAGACAATATCTCATGCTTATTTATGTACACTAAAATTATGAGAATAGACATCTATTCACGAGGGGTTTTTAAATTTTTGGCAGCAAAAATCTTACCTTAAATTAATCTAAGGTTATGATTAATAGTGATAAAATGCTGCTAAAAAAGTTATTTTGCTTAGTTTTTAATAATAGTTGGTAAAGAACAACTTCTTATTAAGTGTAAGTTTTTACTTACTAAACGCGGTATAAT
>NZ_NRJG01000158.1 GCF_003585935.1 Psittacicella hinzii | reverse complement strand
CACCTATACTTAAGATTAGCCACACTTAAATATGCTTAAACAGTACTTCCAACCAATTCTGACTATCTTCATATTCCCTTCAGACAACCTTAGGATATGAACTTTTTTAATTAAAAAACCGTTATATAGAGATAAATAGTTTGATATCTAACTCGAAATCCCTATAACTACAAAGTAAATATTGGTTAGCTATAAATAATACTAGTATGTTTTTCACATGTTTATAAATTATTAGTATAATGTGCTAACCTTAAATCATCGTATCTCAAAGGATTTTTATTATGCGTAAATTAACAACTTTAGTATTAGCAGCTTTAACTTTAGCAACAGCTACTACAGCTTCAGCTGATTTATCTAGCTTAACAAGCAAAGTACAATCAGTAACTAGCGCTACTTCTGCTTTAAGTTCATTAACTTCATCTGATAAATCATTATTATCTAGCATTGCAGCAAATAAATTATCAAACTCAAGTTTAACCAGCTTATTATCAAATAGCTCATTAAATAGCTATGTGAAAAATGCAGCTTCATTAAAACTAGCTTCAAACTACTTAAGCTCAAACAATACTTCAATGGCTAAAAAAGCTCTATCATACTTCTCTTCATCATCAGCAGATTCAAGTCAAAACACTTTATACTCTGCATTAAAAAGTAAGTTAGGTCTATAAGATAGCTACTATTTACAAGAGCTTGCATTTAAATTAAGCATTTAAAGCAAGCATGTAAATTACAATTTAAATTTTCTTTAAAAGACTAGATCAGAGATCTAGTCTTTTTGCGTTGTCGTATTTTTAATTTTAACTGCGTTCTAGCTATTTGAATATAGCTTAATCATACTGAAGCAGGCTTAATAATACTTACCAATACAACTTTTTTTAGTAGTAATGACATCTTTTTATGACTACCCAGATCCTTTACATACTCCCCTAGGGAGTAGATAAAAATAACTATTTTTCATATGCTAAAATAGCATAAACTGACTAAAACCAATCTACCTATCCTTTACAAAGGACTATGACTACAAGACTTTACACCACGGCATAAATATGCAACTAACTTCTATGTTAATAAATAGTAGCAGATAGCATTAGATAGTAATACATAAATCATTATTGCTTTAGGTGGTATAAGTCTTCGAGCCTTATGCAAGGTATGAATTAACGGTTCCAATAAAATTAACTAAAAAATTAATATGGTTAAATATGACTCCAAAATCTCCTCCTAAAGCGACTAACTCTTTAATTAAAAAAGAAGCAGTAAAAGACAAACCAATAACCGCAATTTCTGGAGAAAAGTTACTTGAAAAATATCCAGAAATTTTAGAGATCTTGCTAATTGATCGTACAACTTCAGGATCTAGAAGCAAGTAAAATATTATTTGGGCAATACATGACTATCAACACCTATGGAGTGCTTATCAAGCTCGAGCTCAAATTACACCTAACTTAATTACAGGAGAACATGCCAATCTTATAACCCATCGTGCGGTTAAAACCTCAAATCTACGAAAATTACGCACTAAAGTAAAAGCTGAAGTAACAACTCCCTTAGGAGTTATTAAGCTCCAAAATGAACAAATCGAAAAAGAATTAGGAGAAGTTGATTTAACGACCTATATTCAATTTAAGGGGCTCGAAATAACTTGTGGGGAAGCTCCCTATATAGCTTCAAGATATGATATAACTACCGGAGAGTTTATTCCTCTTACGCAAAGAGTAGGCTTTTTGGATAAAAAGTTACAAAAACTACGGCAAGTCAAAACCAAAGCTTTATGGAAAGATCTGGTATTCAGAGCTTATAAAGCTAGTTATGGTTTTGAGTGTAGTGGTGATTCTTTATTAATTGCCCGTAAGAATTTACTCTTTACTTATCTTGATTATTATTTGGATAAATGGCACAAAGAACCACCAATAACAGACTTAAAAAAGATCGCCACAATTATTTCATACAGTATTTTCCAGATGGATGGTTTAAAAGGGATTATCCCTTTATCTGAACCAAAAGATCAGGAAAATATTAAATCCCCAAGCTCCCAAGGCACGAGAGTAAAGATTATGAATAGGGAAACGAATAAACTTGAGTATTTTCAGTAATTAAAAACAAAAGTAAAAACTTTTTTGTTTAGCATTGCTTAAAAAGTAAGCAAATAGCTACTCTAAGTTTATTAGTCAAACTTATCCTTGATATCCGAGATTATCAAGGAAAATCCCTTAAATTAATTTAATCTTTTCATAATTTTTATAGGAGCTATGGTGAAATTTGATGTAATTGTGGGCAATCCTCCTTATCAAAATAAATCTAAGCAACAGATTTATGCCGATTTTTATCTTTTAGCCAAAAACACAGCTAACTTAGTATCTTTAATCTTTCCCACCGGTTGGCAAGCACCTAAAGAGGTTAACAATTTACACAAGTTAAATAACACACAAGTAAAACGTGATTCGCAAATAGTTTTTATCGATAATCGACAAAATTTATTTAAAGTTGTAGGCGCAGAGTGGATAAATATTATTCTCTGGAAAAGAAATTACAACAATCAATTACAAGGAAAACAACTAATACTAACTAACGGATCAGCACCTGTTACAACTTTACTCCCAATAAAGATTACAGATACAGAAAAACCGAAAGAATTACAAGACCTCTTAAAATATGTTTTAAGCGACTTGCGACGTAAAGGCAGCCTTAAAGATATTACTTCTCCTCGCAAAGCTTATGGCATAGTGTCTTTACAACAAATCCCCGAACAGTTTATCAGTCTACAAAGAAATTCCTCTACCGATTATGAGCTTTGGATCGGAGAAAGACGTAAACGCCATAAAGTTTACCTCTCCTCCGAATATAAGCTCAAAGATAAAACCAATACCTTAGAGCGGTATAAAGTTTTTGTCCCTTATGCATGGGGAAATATGGATCAGCAAACTGGCTTAGGAGGTGCTTATGCAGATATTATGGTCACGCCACCTCATACAGCGTGCACTGAAACATGGCTAACTTCTGGATCATTTACTGATCAAGAGACTGCATTTAAACATGCTAAATATCTCATGACTAGATTTGCGAGAGCTTTACTCTTTCTTAATAAACATTCCCAACACTCAACTACTAGTTGGGGTGCTATTCCAATCCAAGACTATAACGAAAGTTGGTGGAACTCTCATTCATTAGACGAAATAGATGAAAATCTGTTTACTAAATACAAGATCCCGCAACACATTAGAGAATTTATTAAGCAAAACATTCAAGGTAAAACTTTGCAAAATATTCTTCTAGTTTAGATAAACATCTGCAACACCCTAGCATTCGCTAGGGTGCTTATTTTTACGTACTCTCCATACTCCATTATGCTGAAATTTTTACCTACAGCAAAATGCAAACCACAGAGCAAATTTAACTAGTTAACAATATATAAATATTTGAAAATTGTTAACAATTAGCGTCAATTTTGCAATTTGCGAGCATTTTCATCTCTCCTCATGTGACAAAAAGTAAATTTTTGCCAAAAAGTTAACATTTTATAGACCTTGAAAATAAATTAATGCGATTTACTTATATGCCTCTTTATAATACAATTAGGTACAACTTACCTATAACTATCGGTTAGATGGTATTAAAAACACGTAAAACAAATGAAACACACTCATTCATATTCTCTCAACTTTAATCATGTTAGGGTGTGCATTATTTTTTGGCAGCGCACTTAGTGCATGTACTAACTGTGCGCAAACTACAGCTCAGTCTCTAGCTACTAAACAAAACTTTGCCGTAGTGTACGATGAGAAAAACAGTGCTTATGCTGTGATCTCTAACCCTAACATTTACTACTATATTGAAATGCGTGTTAATGCCAAAGAGCAACAACAAATGATTGATATTGCGCATAACCGCTTAAGCAATGAGCAACTGCAAAGTATTATTAATAGTCGTGCTTTCTATGTAGTTCGCAATGCTGCGATTCTCCAATTAGCTGCCAACTATTTTAATGCGAATAAACCAGAATTAGCCAAGGAAGCTCTAAGCTATTTCAATTATCCGATCTCACTTAAAGTACAGAAAAAATTCTTTGCCGCATTAAATAATCCGACAGCGATTTTTTACTAAGCAAGGTATATCTTTTAGGAATATCTCCTCTAAAAACACGATTCACTTCTTAGTGTACTTTTTAATCACTTTATAACCCAAGAGTTAATACTCTTGGGTTTTGCCGTTTATACATCTTTATCCCGATAATTTATTGCTTTATTTCTGTCAAATAAGGCGCTGTTTTGCTATAATAGAATACTTATGGAAGCTTTTTAGCTTCCTTCTCTTAGATGCAAAGAGACTAGAAAAATCCCTAGCTATATTTGTGAGGATTCTCTTTTGCTTTCCCGAATATTTTAGTTCTTACTTTTTATTTAGAACCCATGAAGATTAAATCTACTCTTGGCAAAGTAGGGGTAGCAACAGCTTTAGCCCTTGCTCTAGCCTCATGTATGGCACCCCCAGCTCCAACAAGTAGTTCGACTGGTACTACAGTTAGCCAATTAGCAGATGCTAAAACTTTAACTCAAGCTGATAAAGCGTTTTTAACGCAATTAAAAGCCAATAGTTATAGCTCGCAAGCTTTAATTAATCATTACAATACCCAACGTAATCCATACGTTAAAAACGAAATCTTAATTAAATTAATCGCGAGCTTAACATCCGAAAATAAATACGACGCAGCTAAATACTACGTAAAAGCATATACTTCATCGACCGATGCGCGTCAAAACACTCAATATAACTATTTAGTAGCAAAATTAGGTCAATTAACTAACGATCCTGAATTACTAAGTAAAAGCAACAATATTGATACTTCGAAGTTAGAAATTAATGAACAAGTATCTGCTGCTAAATTATCAGCATTAAATAGTTTTAATGCTGGTAACTATGATCAAGGTTTAAATACGATTAACGCAGCTTATGCTCGTGTAAACGATCAATACAAATTAGAGTTAGTAAACTTTGTTGTAGATCGTTTAGGTAATGTTGCTCCAAGCACTCTTGAAAACTTAGCACAAAAATCAACTAGCTCAATTAACACTGGTTGGTATCGTTTAGCGCTGATTACTACTAATAGCGCGAATAATGCTCAAGCTTTAGCCAGTCAATATAATGCTTGGAAACAAACTTATGCGCAGTACAGACAACCTGCAGCCTTAACCACTCCTAATCTGTTTAAACAAACAACCGCAGCCGTACAAACTCAATACAAATACGTAACCGTATTATTACCATTTGATGGTAACTACACTGTACTATCTAATGCAATTCGTGCAGGTATTGATCAAGCCAACGTAGATATGGGTAAAGTAGCAACTGTTAGCTACTTAGACACTTCGAAAGAAAGCATTGAATCAGCAATTACGCGAGCTTCTGAAGGTTCGGACATTATTATTGGACCATTAAAACAAGAAGACTTATTAGCTGCGAATCAGCTAAATCTTAAAGTACCAGAAATCATGCTAAACGCGGTTGACACTTACAATCCAAAGGCATGTTACTTCAATTTACGTATTGAAGAAGAAGGTACTACTATTGCTAATGTAATGCGTCAATTAAAAGTAAGACAACCTATTATTATCTCTGATAATACAAGTTCGTCAATTCGTGCGGCTAATGCTTTTGCTACCGCTTGGTTAAACTTAAAACAACAAAACGTACAAACCATGACGTTTAACTCTGGCAACATTGCTACCCAAGCAAGAAACCTTTTAGCACGTAATCCACAACCGGATGCTGTACTATTCTTAGGTAACCCAGAGAATCTTTTAAACTTTAACTCGGCGCTAAACTTTGCTTCACCGAATAACAAAATTAAGATTTTTGCAACTAATAAATCTAACAATGAATCTTTAAATGGTCCTAAACTTGCGGATCTGAAAAATGTATATTTCACAGATTCATCAATTATCGGTGATGCAAACTCATCTCTAGCGAAAAAAGCTAATAAAGAAATCTCTAGTTCTTATGTTCTAAGACGTCTTTATGCTTTCGGTTATGATGCTTTCAAACTAGCACAAAACTACAACGCTTTACGTACAGTTGACAACTACACAGTATCAGGCGTTACAGGTAAGTTTATTATTCCATCAGGTAATCGTTGTGTAATTAATAACTACTACAATGTTTACCAAGTGGTTGATGGACAATTCTTAAAAATTAACTAAGATCAAACTTGATTAATTAAGAACGTTAAAACTAGATAAGTGATACACCACAAAGACTAGTTAAAAGATTATAAAAAATAATAGCTTTAGGGAGCCTATTGGCTCCTTAAAGCTATTATTAATCTTAAGCACAAAAAAACTTGTGCTCAACTAACTATATCTTTAACAAAAGTCCATAGTTTTAACGCATTATTTGCTATTATAAAACTAGCCCATCTTAGTCTCTAATTTACACCTGTAAATAAGGAAACTTTATGTTTAAAAAACTCCTTAGTTCAGTAGCGCTTATCGCCTTAGCAGCAAGCTTAGTAGCTTGTACTAATAACTCTAGTTCTTCGACCAGCAGTTCATCTTCAGGTAGTAGTGTACAAGCTAAACTATCTGATACAGCTTTAGAAAGCAATATCAATGAAAGCATTGAGAATGCTTATCCATCAAATCGCTTTCCACATCGTGTTACAGCTGTAGTATGGGAAGGTAAAACTTTACTCATTGGTCAAGCTCTTAGCCAAGAATTAGCAGATAATATTTATAAAGTGGTAACCCAAGTATACGGTGTTGACCAGATCTTAAATCAAATTGAAGTGAATACGCGATTTAATCCAACTATTAGCAGTAACATTACCGATTCGGCAATTACGGCGCAAGTTAAATCGCGTTTAGCGCTTACTAAAGGCATTCCTTCAACAAAAATTAAAGTTATTACGCAAAACGGAGTAGTATTCTTACTGTCAAAAGCAACGAGCGAACAAACTGAAACTGCAGCACGTGTTGCCGCAATTGTTTCTGGTGTATCAGCAGTAAAAATCGTTACTCTTAACTAGACATTTTTTCTTGTAGCTAAGTCTATTTTAGACTTAGCTACACTAGTTTGTTATTTATTTCATGAAAATTGTAAGTTTTAATATTAATAGTGTGCGTGCACACGTAGAGCAGTTATTTGCCGTACACGAAATTTTGCAACCTGATATTATTGGGCTGCAAGAAATTAAAGTGCACTCGGATCACTACCCAGAAAATTTACTTGCCAATGATTACCACGTGTATCACTTTGGGCAAAAAACGCACCACGGGGTAGCGATTTACACTAAATATAAACCTGAAAACGTATACTATGGTTTTCCGACCGATCCAGAAGATGCCCAACGTCGTTTAATTACCATTGACATTGAGCACCCTGAACTAGGTAAACTACGCGTAATCAATGGCTACTTCCCTCAAGGTGATAGCATTCATAATGATGTGAAGTTTCCAGCCAAACGTAAGTTTTATAAAGATCTAGTTGAGTTTATTAAACAAACACCAGCAGATTATCGTTTAATTATTATGGGCGACTACAATATTAGTCCTAAAGATATTGATATTGGTATTGGTCCGGTTAATGCTCGTCGTTGGTTACGTACAGGTAAATGTTCGTTCCAACCTGAAGAACGCGAATGGATGGAAACACTTTACGAGTTAGGTCTGGTTGATACTTACCGCGTTGTTTATCCAGAACAAGAAGAAAGATATTCGTGGTTTGACTATCGTTCAAACGGTTTTGAAGAAAACCGCGGCTTACGCATTGACTTAATTATGTGTTCGCAAGATTTAGTTGAGCATGTAAGTGATTCAGATATTGCTTATAATATTCGTAAAATGGATAAACCATCAGATCACGCTCCTGTATACACAGTATTTAAATAGCTTTATTAAGTCGCTAGTTATGCCTAAGTCAAGATCTTAGGCATAGCTAGGACTTAAATTAACTAGTTACGGTAAAATTATGACTCCTTTTATTTTACGTGAGTATCTTGAAAACATTATTACTTCAAGTTTAAACGAGTTTATTCGTAGTCATGCTAATGCTGACAAACTTGACGCAGGTACTATTTACCCAGCCATTATTAAAACTACTAAAGCCGCACAATTTGGTGATTACCAAGTAAATGGTATTTTACCTTTAGCTAAAACTTTAGGTGTCGTACCACGCGATTTAGCGCAAGAGTTTGCAACTTTTTTCGCAGCTAAGCATGCTTTAGAGTTTGCGAAAGTAGAAGTGGCCGGTCCTGGCTTTATTAACCTCTTTTTAAACGATGCTTGGTTAGCAAAATTAACTCCAGGTATTGCTAATTTAGGCACGAGCTTAAAAACTTCGACTCCGAGAACGATTGTTGTTGACTATTCAGCTCCAAATATTGCCAAAGAAATGCACGTAGGTCACTTACGTACCACGATTATTGGTGATTCATTAGTGCGTGTACTTGAGTTCTTTGGTCACAAGGTAATTAAAGCTAACCACATTGGTGACTGGGGTACGCAATTTGGCATGTTAATGGCGTACATGGAAGAGGTAGAAAAAGATCCTGCTGCGGCTAATGTTAGCATCCATGATCTTGATGGCTTCTACCGTGCTGCTAAAGCTCGCTTTGATGCTGATGAAGCGTTCCAAACATATGCACGTAGTTTAGTTGTTAAATTACAAGCAGGTGATGAGCACTATTTAGCAAAATGGCGTCAACTAGTTGACATTACCATGAGCCAAAACAACCGTACTTATAAACGTCTAGGCGTACTTCTAACCGACGATGATATTATGGGTGAATCTCTATATAACCCATATCTACCAGGTGTAGTACAAGACGCTTTAGATCAAGGTGTAGCTACAGTTGACCAAGGAGCCGTAGTAGCTCACTTAAGTGAATTTAAAAACAAAGATGGTGAAGATTTAGGGGTTATCCTACGTAAATCTGATGGTGGTTACTTATATGCAACTACAGACTTAGCAGCCATGAAGTTCCGTGTTGAGCATTTTAAAGCGCAACAAATTATCTATTGTACAGATAGCCGTCAAGCTAACCACTTTGCGCAAATCGAGATCATTGCTCGTCGTTTAGGTTATGTTCCAGAAAGTACAACTATTACTCATGCTGGTTTTGGTATGATGTTAGGTACTGATGGTAAACCATTTAAATCACGTTCAGGCTCGGTAGTACGTTTAGGTGATCTTTTAGATGAAGCTGTAGAACGTACAACTAACTTACTTAACGAACGTAATTCTGACGTAACTGGTGATGAGCGTCAAGCGTTAGTTGAGGCTCTAGCTTATGGTGCGGTTAAATATGCAGATCTAAGTAAAAACCGTGCAACGGATTACATTTTCGATTGGGATCGCATGATTTCGTTCGAAGGTAATACAGCACCATATATGCAATATTCATATGCACGTATTCGTTCAATTTTACGTCGTTTTGCTTTACCTGCAGATCCACAAGTACAAATTACAAATGAACACGAACGTAATTTAGTACTTAAACTACAAGAATTTGCTGACGTCTTAACTAAAGTTGAAAATCAATTAATGCCGCATTTAATCTGTGCTTACTTATATGAGTTATCTTCAACTTTCAATAGTTTCTACGAACACGTAAATGTTGCTAAAACTGAAGATGCTGCATTACAGGCTTCACGTATTAACTTAATTAACTATACTGCGCAAGTAATTGCTTTAGGTCTAGATTTATTAGGCATTAAAGTAGTTGAACGCATGTAATAAGAATTAAAAAAAGCTACTCACAAGGAGTAGCTTTTTTTATATTCATATTTTCCTCAAACGAGGAATAGGGCATTAGTGCATAACTTAATCTAATCTTAATCTTCGAACCCAACCCCTTAATAATACTCAACTATTAAGATGTAAGGCTTTTACGGCTTATAAAAAGCGAGTGTGCATATAAATGCGAGGTGTACTTTAAGAAGCAAAATCTAGAGATAACTTAAATCATAAGTACCCCATTCTTTTAGCAATAACTTAAAAATACTTAGTCAAAGCGAGCTAATGTCGCGAGTTATATTGCCCTGCTCTTTTTAGATTACCATAAATTTACGGCAAAACCATAATTTTTTTAAGATTTCTTGCTCTTTTTCCTTAACTAATTATAAATTAAGGTATATTTTCTGTGTGTCCAAACTATCAGAATTGGTTAAGAAAGCAAAATAAGTTAATTAGTTTAATAAGTCCAATAAATCTAATAAGTACTTAACACTATTATTCTTACTCGCTTAACCCTTTAGTTAGCCGGAGCAACCTTAGCGTCAATTACGTAGTAATCACGTAAGAAACGACGTTTCACTTTTAAGCTTAAACCACCTAAAGCCGGAGACTTAAGTAAATAAGCACCTTTAAGATAAATCGGAGCTACAGGTGTATCTTGCTGAATAATTTTATTTGCTTGCGCATATAATTCTGCACGCGCTAATGGATCGACTGTTTTATTGGCTGTTAGCACTAATTTGTCGTATTGCGGATTACACCAATTTGTAGAGTTTTGCCCGTTATCACATAAGAGTGTGTTATAAAAGGCTGAAGCTTGATCATAATCTCCACGAATATAACCAATACGTGCTGTATAGTTTTTACTTTGTACTACGCTTTCGTAGATTTTAGATTCCAACATATTGGCAGTCATTTTAACTAGACCACCAGATTTTTGTTGTAACCAACCTTGAATCGCAATTAAAGTATTATTAATTAATTGATCACGAGGAGCAGTAAGCGTAAAAGTAAATGGTTTTTCTTTTGTATAACCAGCAGCTTGTAAAAGCTTAATTGCTTGGGCTACATTTTGTTCGTGGCTACGACTAAAATAAGCTTCTTCTTGCGCTAATTGCCCATCAGCAACAAAAGTTGGGGTAAAAATGGTCGTAGGTTGACCAGCTTTTAAAATTACATTGGTTAAGAATTTATTATCAATGAGTAATTTAAAAGCACGACGTACACGCGCATCTTTTACTTTCTCAACGTTAAAGTAGATACTCCAAGTTAAAGGATCAATATATTCTTTAACTTCTTCTGGACGTTGTTTCAAAATCTTATCGTATAAAGATGGTGGGATATCTGAAGTTAAGAGTTCATTAGCTAAATAGCGATTATAAACACTATTAATGTCTGTTAAGAAAATATAAGTAGATTTAGTAATTTGTACGTTATCTTTATCCCAATAGGTTGGGTTTTTGGTAAAGGTAATATGGTCGTTAATTAAATTTTCAGTTAATAAGTATGGACCATTCCCCACAAAATGTTCAGGATTTGTCCATTTATCACCATATTTATCAATTAAATCTTTACGTACAGGAGCTAAAACCCCTAAAGTTACTAATTGCGTAAACCAAGGAGTTACCTGATGTAATTTCACTTCAAAAGTATAAGTATCTAAAGCTTTTACCCCAAGTGAACTTACAGGTTTTTTCCCTTGGGCAATTTCTTTAGCATTAACTACATTAGCATTAGCTAAATAATCGATATATACCGAACCTGTTTTAGGATTAACCAGTCTTTGCCAAGAATCAACAAAGTCTTGCGCCGTTACTGGCTTACCATCAGACCATTTAGCTTCTGGACGTAAGAAGAACGTCCAAGTTAAACCATCTGCCGACTGCATCCATTTTTGCGCAGCAACACCAACATAGCGACCATCTGGTGCTTGACGCACTAGAGTGTCGAATAACGAACGTGCAATATTAATCGAGTTAGCATCCGACATTTTATTCGGATCTAAAGAAGCGGGGTTTTCTTTAGCATTACGCTGTAAAAATTGCACTGGTGCTAATTTAGTACCAGCGGGGATAATATTTTGCCACCGTGCTTGAAAGACAATATTTCCTTGCGCATCAATATAAGTATCTGCTTGGGGATTATGAGAGGTTACGGTTGTTGCGGCGCGCGAGTCAGCTTGAGCTAAAGTTAGCGCACTAATCCCCAATAGGGCACATGCAAGGAACTTAAGTTTTACCATAGAGAAATATTTATCCTCACTAATACGATAAAAATCAAAACGCTAAATAATCATCTACACTTTTTACAAAGTGCACTTTCTATTTTAAACTAGCTTTGAATTAATAGCTAGTAAAATCTCTTAAGATGCCAATAATCTTTAGCTACTTTAGCAAGTAGCTAATAGCCAAACGCAAAATACCAACTAGAGCGCCTCAAGATTTTAGATCAATAAACTCAGAAAAAATCTAAGTTAAAAAACTAAGATCTAAAATCAGATAACTAAACTCAAAGTTGGTATTTTACTTTTAAACTCTAGTAAGCAAGCTTTTATGTTCTTACGTTCTTATGCTATTACGTTATTACAAATAACGTTTAAGCTCGCTTTACAAAGCTTACTAAATAATTTACGTCTAAATTATCACTTAAAAAAAACTTTTGCGTAAACAGATTATATTTATAACCTGTAGCGTCAACAGCTTCTAAGCCAAACTTATTAGCAGCCGTAATTAATTCAGCTGGTTTAATAAATTTTTGATACTCATGAGTACCGCGAGGTAGCCATTTTAAATAGTTCTCAACCGCTTCAATAATTTGTAATTGTGCTTGCCACGTACGATTGATCGTTGACATAACTAATAAACCTTGCGGTTTTAAGATTTTGGCAGCTGCGGCTAAAATTGAACTATAGTCTGGCACATGCTCTACCATCTCCATGCAACACACTACATCAAAAGTCCCAGCATGTTGTTGCGCAAAGTCTTCAGCCGTGATTAATTCATAATTTAAGTTACTTAAATTAAAAGGTTGAGCATGGGCTTTACCTGCTTCAAGGGCTTGTTCAGCCATATCTATGCCTGTAACTACAGCTCCTTGTAAAGCTAAAGCATGAGCCAGAATCCCCGCTCCACAACCTAAATCAAGAACTTTTTTTCCTACTAGAGAGCCAATTCCTTGGGCAAGAGCTTGTTGTTGCACATAAGCTAAACGAGTTGGATTTAAACGGTGAATTAATTTAAAGCTACCATTTAAATCCCACCAGTCTCCAGCCATTTGGGAGAACTTAGCGATCTCGTTAGCGTCTACATTTGCTTTATGCTTGTTTTGCGTCATAATTCTACAGAAAAAAACCTCGAACCTAGTTAATGCCAAGTTCGAGGTTTTTATTGAAAATAAAACTACTTAAGGAAGTTTTATTGTTAATAACTAGGATATAAATGACTTACGTCGTTTAAGGTTTAGAGTAATGAGTTGAGCATTATGCTGCTTTCTACTCATTCTTGTACTCTAGATTTTACTCTGCATCTAAATCAGTATCTAAATCATCTTCTAGATCTTGATCTTGATCATCAGCGTAATCACTTGCTGAAATAGGTGCATTATCAATAGTTGCTTGAGCTGCGTTTGAGTTATCTGCAGTATCAGCTGCAAAAGCTTGTTCAGCTTGTGCATGAGCTTGTGCTGCTAGGCGATCTTCCTCTTCGATACTTTGACCATCAACAATAGGTTCAATCGAAGCTACAAGTTCACCTTTAACTAAATTAACTAGTTTAACTCCTGAAGATACACGACCTGTTAGACGGATCTCATTAGCATTAATGCGCACAAATTTACCGCCATCAGTAATAATCGCTAACTGATCACGATCGTTAATTTGCGCTGCACCAATAACTGCTGAACCAGCACGCTCTGATAGTTTATGGATACGTACCCCTTTAGAACCACGATTAGTACGTAAAGGAATTAAATCAAGATTTGTACGTTTACCTAAACCACGTTCAGTAACGGTTAATACAGGATCATTATCTTTTGGTACGATAACAGCAATTACACGGTCATCCCCCTCTTGTAGACGCATACCGCGCACTCCACGTGAAGTACGACCTTGAGCTCTTACGCAATCAGAACTAAATGCACTTACATGACCAGCACGTGAGAATAAGTATACCGGATCACCATCACTAATTACGCATACTTGCGCTAGACGATCTGGTAAAGCATCATGAGCTGCATCATTAGTATCTAGAGCTTCAATTTCGCCATTTGCTTCATCAACGATATTATCAGCTGTTTCTGCTAGATTATCATCTTCAACTTCTTCGGCCACTACCGAAGTATTAGCTAAGGTAATAGCTTTTAGACCTGAAGCACGAATGTTTTTAAAGAGCTCTAATTTAGTTTTCTTCACTCTACCTTGTTCAGTAGCAAAGAAGAGGTACTTACCTTCGACATTATCGCTATTTTCTTCATCAAGAATGATTAGGTTCGTAATGCGCTCATCGTCTTGTAAATTGAGGTAGTTATTAATTGGACGTCCACGTGATTGTTGAGTTGCACGTGGTAATTTGTATACTTTAATCTTGAATACACGTCCCAGACTGGTAAAGCAAAGTAAAGTATCAGTAGTTGTACCAATTACTAACTGATCAATTTCATCGTTTTCTTTAACTGCTGTTGCTTGACGCCCACGCCCACCGCGCGATTGACTGCGGTATTCGTTTAAAGCTTGGAATTTAATATATGAATCACGTGAGTAAGTAATTACTACGTCTTCTTTGTTAATAAAGCTTTCATCATCTAACGAAATAGCTTCGTCAGAAATAGCTGATAAACGTGCGTCGTAGTTGTTCGCTTTAGTGCGGTTACGATCACGACATTCAATTAATTCTTCACGTAATACAGCGGTTAATTTTGCCGGATCAGTTAGAATACCAGTTAAACGTACAATATCACGTACTAAGTTTTGGTATTCTTCAGTAATTGTTTCTTGTTCTAGACCTGTTAAACGCGCTAATGGCATATCTAAGATAGCTTTAGCTTGTTCTGGAGTTAGGTAGTATAAACCGTCTTGCTCATTAATCCCGTAACGTTTTTCTAAAAACTCCGGACGAGCAATTTCAGGATTCTCACCTACATCGTCTAACATTTGTTTTAGAATGCCGTAATCCCAACCACGTGCCATTAAAGCATCGTTTGCGTCTTTACGACGTTGACTAGAACGAATTAAGTGAATAATCTCATCAATATTTGCTAAAGCTACAGATAAAGCTTCTAAAATGTGCGCACGATTACGATCACGATTTAACTCGAATACGCAACGACGCGTAATCACTTCACGTCTAAACTCAATAAACACTTCAATGAATTGTTTTAAGTTTAGAGTTTGTGGTTTACCTTTATTTAGCGCTAGCATATTAAAGCTAATTGAGCTTTGTAATGCCGTTTTAGCAAATAATTGATTCATAATTACGTGTGGATCATAGTCCTTATGTACACGTAATTCGATATTAATATCGTTTTTCGATAAGTTTAAAACATCAGTAATACCTTGAATCTCATCGTTTTTAATCAGTTCATTAATACGTTCGATTACCGTGTTATAACTTACTTGGTAAGGAATTTCAACAATATTGATTTTCTTTACACGAGATTCTTCTGAAACTTTATATACGGCACGTAAATAAAGTTTACCTTTACCTGTATGATAAGCTTCACGAATACCACCACGACCTAAAATTAAACCTCCTGTAGGGAAGTCTGGTGCTGGGATATATTGCATTAACTCATCAATTGTAATTTCAGGATTATCTACGTAGGCAACACAACCGTTTAACACTTCGGTTAAGTTGTGAGGTGGAATATAAGTTGCCATCCCTACGGCAATCCCGTTTGAACCATTGATTAGCAGATTAGGTACACGTGTTGGTAAAACTAAAGGTTCTACGGTTTTATTTGAGTAGTTAGGGATAAAGTCTACAGTTTCTTTATCGATATCCTGTAATAACTCTAAAGCCATTTTACTCATGCGCGCTTCAGTATAACGCATTGCCGCAGGAGCTTCATCACCTCTTCCCCCAAAGTTACCCTGACCTTGAACTAGAGGATAGCGTAAACTGAAGTCTTGCGCCATACGCACTAAAGTACCATAAATCGCCGAGTCACCATGCGGGTGAAATAACCCCATTACCTTACCAACAATCTCTGCCGATTTCACGAAAGGTTTATCTGGAGTGTGTCCATCAACATGCATAGCATATAACACGCGGCGGTGTACCGGTTTAAAGCCATCTCGCGCATCTGGCAGCGCGCGGCCCATAATTACCGACATCGCGTAATCAAGGTACGAAGTTTTTAACTCATCAACAATGTTGACTGGTTGCACTTGTCCGTTGAACGCTGAAGGTGCTTGGTTATTTGAATCTGCCATGGATCTTATATTGCAAAAAAGTTAAGTTAAACGTCTCATTTAACTAGGCAAACTAGCGGTCTTAAATGAGATCTATACTCTTAACGTAGTTAAACTTCTATCTAAGCGACTATACTTAAATAGTTCCTATAAAAAATCAGAGCCTGTAATGTTTACAGGCTTAAAAACATCTGCTCTATTATAGCATATTCAGCTTTATTTTTTAGAGTTAGTTCGCTATTTATCCGATTAAAAAGCTATAGGATTAATTATTTAATTTTGTGCTAGCACCCTAAAGCTAAAAGTTAAAACTTCTCTAATCGCAAAAATGAAGTTCAATTTTATGTTTTAGTAACTTTAGATAATCAATTTAAGATGATTAACTTTAGATTAGTAACTAAAGATTATTAACTTTCTCCTCCAAGGAGTATCTATTGCGGTAGTACCTATCACAGGAAAAGGAGCAACTGTTACAGTAAGAAGAGTTTCTATCCGGTGATATGAGTGTTTATTACTGTAAGTAATCGTTATGACGAGCCAGAAGTTTCTGATAATCTCTATTTAAGTTTCAGGAAACAACCTGAAAACCACAAACAACCACAAATGCAAAAGACTTATGCAACTTGGTATGTTTTATTTACCTTATTGCATAAGTCTTTTTGCTTAATTATTAACCAGTATTACGCATACCAGCTGCTACCCCGGTAATCGTAATTAAGAGGGCTTTAATGATGCGCGGATCATTAACGCCACGACGACTACGATGTAAGAGCTCAATTTGTAATAGGTGTAATGGAAGAGTATATGCCATACGTTTTTGGATCGAAGCATAAATCCATGGGTTATCTTGCATGAGATTATGTTCGTTGTCCGAGTGTAATGACATAATTACGTCTTTAGTGTCTACAGCACGCGCACGTAAATCAGCACCCAAGTAATGTAATTGCGGATCTACGAGTTTATGTTCGTAAAGTTCTGATACTTCAGTATCAACTTTAGTGAACACCATTTCTAGCATAGCAATACGCGTTGAGAAAAACGGCCAATCGCGTAACATTTCAATTACAGTTTCACGACCTTTCTCTTGGGCTAGAACTTCTTTTAGTGCCGAACCAGTACCTAACCAAGTAGGAAGAGTTAAACGGTTTTGCGTCCAAGCAAAAATCCATGGAATTGCACGTAGAGATTCAACCCCACCATTAACATTACGTTTAGCTGCACGAGAACCTAAATTTAGCGATGAAAGCTCTATTTCAGGCGTTGCTTGACGGAAGTATTTAATGAAATCAGGAGTATTAAATACTACATCACGATACTCTTTACATGAAACCTCTGAAAGGACTTTCATGGTATCACGCCAAGTTTGTTTTGGCGTAGTAGGTGGTAAGAGGTTCGCTTCAATAATTGCCGAAGCATATAAGTCTAAACTTAACATGGCAATAGCAGGTAAACCATATTTAAAGCGAATCATTTCCCCTTGTTCGGTCACACGTAAGCCTGCTTCTAATGAACCAGGTGGTTGCGAAAGTAAAGCTGCGTGAGCTGGTGAACCACCACGACCGATCGTACCTCCACGACCATGGAATAACGTTAGTTTAATGTCGAACTCTTTAGCTAGAGCTACTAAGTTCTCCATAGTAGTATATTGTGCCCAACCTGCAGCAAAGAAACCTGCATCCTTAGCTGAATCTGAGTAACCCACCATTACCATTTGTTTACCTTCGATATGCTCGTTATACCATGGAATAGTAAATAACTGACGCATAACTGCTGGAGCATTCTCAAGGTCATCAAGAGTTTCGAACAGAGGAACGATGCCTAAATTATGCTGCTCGTCATATAGTTTTAAAAGCAGTTTTACTTCTAATACGTCTGACGCAGATTTCGCCATTGAAATAATATAGGCGTTAATCACCCCTTTAGGTTGTTGCGCTACTAATTTACAAGTAGCAAGCACTTCAGCTGTTTCAGGACTTGGTGTCCAGTGTGGTGGTAATAATGGACGAGGGGTAGAAAGTTCACGTACTAAGAAATCAACTTTCTCTTGTTCAGTCCAAGTGTAGTAATCACCATATCCATAGAAAGCGACAATTTCAGCGATTGCTTTTTCATGGCGTGCACTTTCTTGACGGATGTCTAAACGGAATAAGGTAACCCCAAACGTACGTACACGATACAGAATATCGAGTAAAAGACCATCAGCAACAATTTGTTGATTGTTACGACATAGTGATTGATAGATGTCTTCAAGCGGTTCTAATAAGTCCGCATCCGACATGATTAAGTTTGATGTTGCTTTTTGGAACGAACGTGACCAAGTATTGCTAATGTCCGCGGTTGCATCGTGACTATCTAGGTCATAAAGCTCCATGCGAGTTTGACGTTCAAGCGCTTGTTGTTGCGTTAGATACACAACTTGATCTTCCGAAGTAATTAAGCCTTCGAAAAAGTCCATAGTTGCTTTTAAGCGTAAACGTAATAAACGTAGCACTTGACGATAAGGCTCGTAATCAACGTTATATTTAACACAGAACTCACTATCAGCCGCACGCATAGTTAATTCTTGTGATAAACGACGCACATCGTCCATCATAATTTTCGCAAAACGTGCGCGACCGGTATTAATTACCGTTTGTGTAACTTTATGGGTTACAAAACCATTACCATCACGGTCTCCACCAGTCCAAGAAGAAATACGTAATGGTTGGAATTGATGATCTAAAGCTTCACCGAAGATTTTTTGGCAGCTGTAGTTTAAGTTTTTAATAAACTCGGGCACAGCTTTCCATAATGAATCTTCGATTGTATTCATTGCCCATGAAGCTTCTTCGATTGGTGTCGGACGAATGGTACGCACTTCATCAGTTAACCAAGTCATTGAGATTAACTGACGTAAACGGATTGTAATACGATTTAATTCGTCATCGGATAATGATGGAGCGTCTAATTGTTTTAAACACTCATCTAAAGCATTATGCTTCTGAATAATCGAACGACGTGTAGCTTCAGTTGGATGCGCGGTTAATACTAACTCAATAAATAGTTTTTCTAAAGTTGGTTTAACTTGCGCAAAAGTAAAACCTTGCTCTTTTAGTCTTACTAATAAAGCTTCAAAACAACGAGATGCATAGTCATCTTCGTTTTGCGTAATGGTTTTATTGGTTAATTGGTGCTGTTCAGTTGTATTAATAAAGTTAAGAAGATGCGAGAAACAACGCGCTACGGGGATAATCAGATCGTCACTCATAATCCCTAAGAGAGTAACTAACTGATCACGCGCTTCTTTATCACCTGCACCAGCACGTTTAGAATAAGCAGAGATTTTATCAAGAACATCTAATACTGATTGACCATCTGTTTCAAGTACGGTCTCTTCTAGTAAAGAAGTTAAAGCTTGTACTTGTTCTTGAATATGGTGATATTTATTTTCCACGAGTAAATCCGAGAAATCAAAAAAAGTAAAAAATTCTGGGGACTACTTTTACCAGTAAGCTAAGACAATTTTAGGTAAATTTAAAAATAATCTCGATAAAGCTTAATGAGGTAAAAGTTTACAAACAATTTCTTATTTTATCACAAGTTAAACTAACTAAAATTACTAGTCAGTTGCTTTTTAAGTTTATACAAATAAAACCGCAAATTCATTAGAAATAATCTAACAAATTTACGGTTGTTATATGAGAAAATCTTTATCTCGCACTAAACGTTGAAATAAACCATTACAGTCAGGTAAATAATAACCATAACGGGTACGGATCAATAGTGCCGTATGACGTAAGATTATAACGCTCGATAGAGTTACTACCGGAATAATGTAGGCTACATTTAAGAAGAAGTAAATGTAAACCGGAATAAATAAAGCTACAAGTACATTAGCAACTACGCGATAGCCACTAATTAAATAGGTTACTAACCAAATACCGGAAGCCACAAACATTACCGACCAACCTAAAGTAGTATAAGAGGCGATACATACCATCATCCCTAAACGACCTTGGAAGTAATTAAATACTGGGTAATAGTGTCCAAGAATTAGGGCAATTACTAAGTAGGATAATTCTAAATTCGTAAACCCTAAGAGGTAACCCGCGTATAGAGGGATAATCCCTTTAGCAAAATCAGTAACCATTAAGGTTAGAATTACGAGCACTGATTTAACCGAAGAAAACATTAAGTAATTGGGACGTCGACTTAAAAGTTCATTAAGATTAACTTTAAAGCCTTTTTCTATCCAATAGTAATTAGGTAGAGCTCCCACAAAATAATAGACAAAAAATGCTAAGAATGCCATAAGCACCAATCTAGAGCAAAGCTCTAGTCCTTATTGTTATCTTCTTTATTATAGCAGCTTGCAAGCACAATACTACACTTGTCAGTCGATTAGGTCTGATTTGTCAGCTGGTATTATTTTCAGACAACCAAGAGTAGGGATCTTCTTATTGTTGTCTGTCTTAAGCCTGAAGAAAAGGTTTGATAATCTTTACTCTATCGATGTAGCTAAATCTTTCTTCATAGGCAAAATATGGTAAAATTAGCTATAACTCTTATGTTTGGTAGCAAATTTTGCTTTTTTAGATTAAATTTTTAGAATTTTTCGCAAAAACTATTGTCTTAGAAGATAGAAAAGGATTTTAGCTTTGAGCATCTTAGCTCTGAGTAGTTAACCCTAAAAACTAATTTTACTTTTTGACCTAAACTTGTAGGTTTTAAAAAGGATTTAGGTTTTTAGTTTACTTCTATCTTATATTCATCTAAGCTAAAATCGCACCTAACCTTAGAGTAATCATTACTAAAATAACGCAGCTTGTGCTTTCTTGAAGTTCTTGACGCGTCCAGATTTTTTCATTCCTTAAGGCATTATTGCGTACCAAGTTGTACGACCTTAAGATAACTATTATCTTTTTCTCGCTTTATTTTTATGAGTAAAACTAAATTTTTAATCGGTGGATTAGCAGCCTTAGCTATTGGTAGTGCCGCAGTTCTCTACACCGTACATAATAAAGAACAAGATTTACAGCCAATTGCTGCTGAAAAGAAACTTGAAACTTTAGGTTATCCATCATTACCTGATGTAATTATTCGTAATCTAGATGAATTTAACTACTTCTATCAAGGTACAGGTAGCTTAACTAGCAATCAATTAATCAATGATGCTGCTCTAAACTACTCTTACTACTTAGGACAAGTAGCAAACTTTGATTATGAATCTCCAGAGTACGCAAAAGTAAATCAGTACCGTCTACAATTTAGTGAAGAAGTTGTAAACTGGCCTTTACTGTACGCTGATTTTGCAAGTTTCTTAAACACTGAAATTAGCTTTATTCGTGAACCAAGTTTAAATCCTGGTTACAACTATCCAAACCCACCTAGTACGCGCGACGATAAAGAAACTTACCAACAGTTTAAACAAGATTTACTTAATGCTTTAAAAGCACGTGTAAAAAATCGTTTAGATACTTATTACAGCATTGATCCAGAAAGTGAATCAGGTGCACGTTCTGTAAAAGCTTTATATCCAAACGGCAAAACTGCTGAAGAGTTCAAAAAAGAAGCGACTCTAATTACTGATGGTTTTAACCAAGTATTAGATACGTTAACTGCTAATGATTACATTTGTAGTCAACAAGCAAACACGCAATTAAAAGCTACGTGTTTTGTGGAATATGTGAAATTAATCACTGCTTATCCAATTATTGTTTCAGCGTCAAACGTTTTAAAAATTTCTGACGAAGACAATCAAAATTACGTACGTCGTGTATATAACTTAAACTTATCAAGTGATGTAGCTGCATTCTACAATGATTACATTCGTGGTTTACAACTATACATCTACTACTCTAAATAATTTTAATCTAATAAGAAGATCCGGTCTAGGTTGAACATCAACCTAGACCGGATCTATTCGTTTTGTCAATAAAAAATTATTAATTATTTAGAGTTCTTTAAGGCTGTACTTAATTCATCGACAATTTCAGTTGTACCTTGGTAACCACCAAAAGCTAAATACCAAACTACTGAATTTAGGTACA
>NZ_NRJG01000157.1 GCF_003585935.1 Psittacicella hinzii | reverse complement strand
TAACTGTGGGGTTTAGTTTATTCGGTAATATCTTTAATGCGTAATTCTTTAGGAACTTGGAAGAAAACATCTTCTTGTAAACCTTTAAGATTACTTACTTTCGTAACACCATTTTGTTCTAAAAAGGCAATTAATTCATGCACTAAAATATCTGGTGCAGAGGCTCCGGCTGTAATACCAATTTTTTGTACACCTTCTAACCAAGATAATTGTACATCTTGCATACCATCGATTAAGTATGACTTAGTGCCAAGACGATTACCTAATTCGGCTAGACGTGATGAGTTTGAAGAGTTTTTAGAGCCAACTACAAATAGAATATCAACTTGCGTCGCTAAATCACGGACTGCATTTTGACGATTTGTTGTTGCGTAACAAATATCGTCTTTACGCGGACCTTCAATATGAGGAAACTTTTCTTTGAGAGCGACAATAATTTCTTTAGTGTCGTCTAAAGATAAAGTGGTTTGGGTCATATATACTAGAGGTAAACTTGGGTCTAACTCCAGTTTTTCGACATCAGCAACATTTTCTACTAAATACATTTTAGAAGTATCTGATACATATTGCCCCATTGTACCAATCACTTCAGGGTGTCCAGCATGTCCAATCAGAATTGCATTTACCCCTTTGCGAGCCGCTCGGCTCACTTGCATATGCACTTTTGTTACTAAAGGGCAAGTAGCGTCAAATACTGTTAGTTGGCGCGTACGTGCTTCTTGACGTACTGCTTGTGATACGCCGTGTGCCGAGAAAATCACAATACTGTGATCTGGCACTTCATCTAATTCTTCAACAAAAATCGCACCGCGAGTTTTTAAATCGTCAACAACGTAGCGATTATGCACTACTTCATGACGTACATAAATAGGTTGATCGAAGTTTTCGAGTGCTAAATTTACAATTGAAATCGCACGATCAACTCCAGCACAGAACCCTCTTGGGTTGGCTAAAATAATTTCCATGTGCATTGACCTGAAAAAAAGTGTGAACCATTACACAAATCGCGATAATTTAGGTTCTTTTCTTTGATAAAAATCTTATAATAAAGGTAGCAAAAGCTACAACGAGTTAAATTATTTCTTTTCGGCTTTATATTTTACAATAAGTTCGGGAAAAATACCTAAGACGTTACATCGTAACTCGAGTTTAACTTGCCAGCTGTGCTAATTATAGGAGTCCTTTATGAAATTTTTTTCTGCTACTAATTTAAACCATGCTTTTCCTCATCAACCATTAATGCGTGAATTAATAGAAGTGATTTACACTTACTATCAAGCAACTAAAGAACAAAAACCAAGTAAAAGAGTTGAAACCTTTACCGAACTATTTAATAACTATGATGCTTTAAATTTAACGCAAAAAGTTTCAGCTACTTTAAGAAGCATCGCCGCGCAAGAACATGCTGATTTAGATGTAGGTGAAATTCCAGCTTTATTAAATAAAGTTATTTTTAATGAACTTGAAGGTAATAATCTAGACTTAGCTCGTACCGAATACCATTTCCATACATATGATATTCATATTGTATTTGCAAACAAAGAAACTTACATTTATCTTTTAGAGCAAGTACCAGAGCAAGCACATAAAGACCAAGATCCAGAGCCTTTAAATGATACCGAGTTTGCGTATGATTTACAAAATCTTACACAAGTAACTCTTTTACCTGGACAAGGAGTAATTATTCCTCCATCAATTGCTCACTTTGCAGGTTTTAAAGGACAAGCGAATCAAGGTAACATTGTTAAATGTGTAGTTAAAATTGATGCTCGTTATGCGCAAGAGTTAAATTTAGCATAAAGAATTAGAGCTATTAGCTAAATCATTAAACGCAAGATCCCCCAA
>NZ_NRJG01000156.1 GCF_003585935.1 Psittacicella hinzii | reverse complement strand
GAGTATGTAAAAAATAAACAGGAGTTGTAGCTGTAGCAAGTTGTGTGGTACAGCTCATTGTTTGAAAAAATCAAATATCGAAAAAAGCTAGGCATTAAGCCTAGCTTCCATTAATCTAACTTTATTTTGAGTGTTTAAAATAAGGTTTATTTTAAACCAGCTAATTCTTTTAATAATTTAGCTTTTTCAGTGCTTTCCCAAGTAAAACCATCACGACCAAAGTGACCGTAGTTAGTAGTTTTACGGAAAACAGGTTTTAATAAATCTAATTCTTTAATAATACCGTATGGACGTAAGTCAAATACTTCACGTACTAATTGCGTAATACGTTCACGTGAAATCACTTCAGTACCAAAGGTTTCAACAAAAATTGAAGTTGGTTCTGCAACCCCAATAGCATAAGATAATTGTACTTCACAACGTTTAGCTAAACCTGCAGCCACAATGTTTTTAGCTACATGACGTGCTGCATAAGCTGCTGAACGGTCAACTTTTGAAGCATCTTTACCAGAGAATGCACCACCACCGTGACGTGCTGCACCGCCATAAGTATCCACAATAATTTTACGACCTGTTAGACCACAGTCACCTAGTGGACCACCAATTACGAAACGACCTGTTGGGTTGATTAAGAAGCGTGTATCTTTATCAATCCATTCAGCTGGTAATACTGGTTTAATAATTTCTTCGATAACCCCTTCACGGATAGTATTGTTATCTACGTCAGGGCTATGTTGAGTTGAAAGAACTACGGTATCAATACCTACGATTTTATCGTCTTGGTATTTAAAAGTAATTTGTGATTTAGCATCTGGACGTAACCAGCTTAATTTACCTGATTTACGTGTTTCAGCTTGACGTCTTACTAGTTTGTGCGCATAAGTAATAGGAGCTGGTAAGAAAGCTTCTGTTTCATCAGTAGCATAACCGAAAATAATACCTTGGTCACCAGCACCTTGATTTAATTCTTCTTCGCGGTCAACTCCTTGGTTAATATCACTTGATTGTTTACCGATACAAGATAATACCGCACATGTATTACCATCAAAACCTAAATCAGAAGTATTGTAACCAATATCAATTACGGTTTTACGCGCAATTTCTTCAACGTCAACCCAAGCCGAAGTTGTGATCTCACCACCAACTAAGATTAAACCGGTTTTAACGTAAGATTCACAAGCAACACGTGCTTTTGGATCTTGTTCTAAAATAGCATCTAATACTGAATCTGAAATTAAATCAGCAACTTTATCTGGATGCCCTTCACTTACTGATTCTGAAGTAAATAAATATTGACTCATAGGATCTCTCTTTAAGAAAATTGTTACACAAAAAACGATTGTAAAAAATGAGGTGGAAGTTTTTTACAAAAGTTATTATAACCTCTTTATTAAAAATCTTCTAAGTCTATAATTAAATTCTAAAAATTTTGTCATAAAATCAGTCTATTCGATTAAAGATTTAAAGAATAGACAATAATTATCAGTTGTGACAGAGATATACCCTTATAAAATGTAAGTCTTTATAGGGGGGGAATAAAAAACGGAGAAATAAATTCTCCGTTTTTTAATGATTTTCAATATGGTAAAAATAATACATTAAAGACGACTGTAATAGGTTGTCTAAAAAATGGGAGTAAGTAAAAAATAAATAATTAATAGTTTGTATGAGCTGTACCCCAAAAATG
>NZ_NRJG01000155.1 GCF_003585935.1 Psittacicella hinzii | reverse complement strand
CTCACTTAAAAATAACTAACAACAATTAGGAACTAATTGACTTAGCTTCTTTCTAAGGTCAGAAATAAATCTTTAAACTTGCTGTAAATAATTTTCCGTTAAACATAGATTTACAAAATCTGACAATTTAATTATAGCATAAACTACATAAAGCAAGCTAATATTGCCTACTTAAGTAATATTTTCACCCACCAAATTACAAAAAAGAAGCTTGTACCATTTACTTCTAATTAGATACCTAAATTTACTTATCACCTTTATATCATTGAAATTTAGTAACTACCAAAGACAACCTAGCCAGATATATTTATAAAAAATATCGGAGCTTTCAGCTCTTACTAACCGTAAATCAAGCTATAATATTAGGTAGAATTTGGTGATAAAACCAATGGTAATTTTTACCTTTTTTACTCTAAAAATCGGCATCTTAATGCTTTTATGGAACAGAAATTTATACATATCGAAAATGCTTATTTGCACAATCTGCAAATATCGGAACTAAAAATCCCTTTAAATAAATTTGTAGTTATCACAGGTACTTCGGGAAGTGGTAAAACTACCTTAATTAACAATGTGATTGTCGCACAATCACAAATGTTAAATAATTTAGATAATTCTAACCATCTATATAATCTTTATCAAAATTACTCTAATTTACGCGTACGCGGTTTAACTCCTGTTAAGTATTTAGAACAAAGATTTAGTAATAAACGTAAACGTTTAAACTTAGCACAGTTTCTAGAAATTGAAACCCAAATTAATTTGCTCTACGCTAACTTTGCTAAGTTTGATCAACAAGAAATTGATCAAGCCTATAGTCCTAAAGATATTAAAAACCTCATTCCTGCATTGCCTAAACTAACGCAGGAAATGTTGGGTTATCGTAATCTACGTTATCGTTATTTACTATCTATACCTTTTCCTTTACCTATACTTCCAGGCTTAACTGATTTAGAGTTTCCAGCTAAAAAGCGTGACCCGCAACAAATTGTTAAACGCAATAAGCAAATAGTTAAAGCTCTTTTTGAGTATAACAGCGCTCCACCGGATACGATTATCTTAAATAAGAGTATTGTTTATGATATTGATGATCTGTATGGAGAGGTTGAAGAGTTAGAGTTTGCTATTAATAGTATTGACTTTGTCTTTGTCGCTATTGATAAAGAAAATAATATTCCAGACCATTTTGAAAAAACCTTATCAAATGCTTTAGCTACTGAAGCAGAAGACTTTCGTAAAATCTTCTTAAAACATGCTGGTTTAGAAACACCTCTTGGAGACTTAGGCTTAGATACCAGCAAATTAAGCGCTCAAGCTCAAGAGGGTAAATACACTAATGCCGTAGAACAAGCTCTGCGTAGTAAATATCAACCTAGCATTGGCGTTTATTCTCCATTTACCCAACAGGTTAAAGACTATCCTCTAGTTGCCGTTGTTAAAGATGGTGATAAGGAAGTAAAAGCTTTTAATTTACGTGAACGTAATGCTTTTTCAACTTTTGGACAAAATCGCTGTCAACATTGTAATGGTACAGGTTATGTTGATACTAAAAACAAAAGCGAAGAGCTAGATACTATTTGTCCAGAATGTCATGGAGTAGGTTTAGCTTCTTATATCACTCAAGCTAGTATTTTAGAACAAGAATACCAAGATTTATTTACTCAACCTTTGCATCGAGTGCATGACTTTTTTCAGCGCTATTTAAAACATGCTGAACAATCTCTAGATCTAAAAACCATGCAACAACAAAAAGCTACTTTAGATCTGCCGATGTTACAAGTTGCTTTGATTAAAGACATCTTAGCGCGTTTACAACATGTGTTAGATATGAATCTAACCTATATTAGTTTATCGCGTAAAGTACACACTTTCTCTGGTGGGGAAATTCAACGTATTCAACTGTCCAAGGTTTTAAATAACGAAATCACTGGTGTTACTTATATTTTAGACGAACCATCTATCGGCTTACACCCACAAGATAACCGTCGTTTAATTGATAAACTACGTTTATTAGTGCAACGTGGTAATTCGGTTATCGTAGTTGAGCATGATAATGATTTCATTCTCTATGCCGATCATATAATTAGTTTAAATGCCGGACGTATTGAGTTTGAAGGTACGGTAGAACAGTTAATGCGACAAGATTTACCATTAACTCAATACTTAAATAATCAAGTACCAATTTCTCAAGCTCTATCTCTGTTAAATAATAAAGAGTACAACAACCGCTTAGACGCAATTAAGAACCTAACCGAGCAAGACAGTTTACGTAGTGTTTTAGTTAATACTGACTTTAATGTAGATACGGAAATTTCTTTACCTCTTGCTAAAAAACAAGCAAATGCTCTAAAAATGACTTTTGCAGAATATTTAAGTGCTAACAATCGCCCAGATTATAGTAAAAAACCTAAACTCGTTTATGAAGGAGTTAATGTTGGTTACTTTAACGAGAGTAAAATCCAAATAGTACGCCAAGGATTAAATGTAATTTCAGGTGTTTCAGGATCAGGAAAGTCTATTTTTGCTTCGCATATTTTATATGCTGCAACTAATGCTGCTTTAAAAATGTCGAAAAAAGACTTTACTCCTACTGGTGCTTTACCTATTGCATTTAAAAACCTCTATAAGGTAAAGAAAATTATTGGGGCTAATTTAAAGAATACAACTACTATCAATGATGACTTTATCGATATCGTACTTTTTACGCATCAAATTCCAGATAATCGCAATGTTACCTTAATGGATTACATTGACATTACAGAAAAAATCGCGACTTTATTTGAAGAAGCTTCAAAACGTAAACATAAAATCAAACATCTTGCTAAAGAAGAATTCTTACTCAACAATCGCCAAACTAAAAACAAGTGTCCTCAATGCATAGGTAAACGTGTGATTAGTATGGAAATTGAACGCAACGTAAGCGAAGAGATCACTTGTTTTGAATGTAAAGGTACAGGCTACGCGAATTACGTTTTAGCTGAATACTTATCGTATGATAAAAATTCAACAGTTGAATACAATATTGCTGATTTTTATAGCTTAAATATTAATCAAGCTTATGACTTTTTCACTAAGTATCATAAAAATCATGCTTCATCTGTTTTAAAACGTATTATTGTTAGTCTTGCCTATCTTAAACGTTTCCGTTTAGGTCACTTGGTTTTAGGACGTTCAATTCAAGAGATCTCGGGTGGAGAAATGCAACGCTTGTACTTAATTAAGAATATCTCTATTAATAAGTTACAAGATAAGCATGCCTTAATCGTTATCGATGAGCCTACTACCGGTTTACACTTTGATGATATTCAGTCACTATTAGACTTCTTAATTGAACTTCGAGATCAAGGACATACCATTGTAGTTATTGAGCATAATTTAGATATTATTTATAACGCCGATCATTATATTGAGTTTGGCCCTGGTGCAGCAGAAAAAGGTGGACAGGTTATTTTTGCCGGTTCAATTGCTAAAGTAATCGAACAAGTTGAACAGACTAATACTCAAGATAAAGAAGCAACACCTGATCGAGCAGAAGCTCCAGTGATATCTTCAATGATGCAAGATATTTATACTTATCATCAAAAAACACAAGCTAACTTAGAACTTGAAAAGTAGAGATTGTTTAATGAAATCTAACTTGCAATAGTTAATCTTACTGCAGTCTATCTTACTGTAGATTTATCTTACTGTAAGTTTATCTTGTTACACTTGATCTTGCTATAGTGGTTGTCTTAAAACTTGATCTTTGTAAATCCTAAGATAATCTCTTTATCCATCAATTCTTGTAAAGACTATTTTTTAATCAGTTAACTAGCAATACGTATGGGCTGTTTTGCTTGTAACTCAGTCCATACTTTGTAAGTTGTCTTTTAGCTTTCTTTAAGCAAGTTAGTTTACGGTTGATATTGATTAACTTAGCAACAGCTCTATGCTTTTGCTATAATAGCTTGAGAAAATTGTGCATTAGCATAACAATTTCATCATAAAATCAATATTTACTTTAAATCTTATGCTGCTATGAGTAGCAAAGACCATTTTCAGTTTTCCTCCATTAACCAACTTTCTGAAATTCTTTCAGATTTTCAACAAATTTAGCTTGGTAAACAAATGTTTAAAAAAATCTTTGGGATGTTTTCAAATGACATCGCAATCGACTTAGGTACAGCGAATACGTTAATTTATGTTCGCGATAAAGGTATTGTATTAGATGAACCATCAGTAGTAGCAGTACGTCGTGATGCTAACGGTGCTTTACTAGACATTGCTGATGTAGGTCATAATGCCAAAGCTATGTTAGGTAAAACTCCTAAAAATCTTTTTGCTTCAAGACCTTTAAAAGATGGAGTTATCTCTAACTACCTCTTAACAGAAAAAATGCTCCAAGCATTTATTAAAAAGATTCACAAACCGACTTATTTCTTCCGTCCAAGCCCACGTGTTTTAGTGTGTGTACCAGCACAATCAACGCAAGTTGAACGCCGTGCAATTAAAGAAGCGGCATTAGGTGCAGGTGCTCGTGAAGTTTACCTAATTGAAGAACCAATGGCAGCAGCTTTAGGTGCTGGCTTACCAGTAAGTTCTCCAAAAGGTTCATTTATCGTAGATATCGGTGGTGGTACTACTGAAGTAGCAGTTCTTTCATTAGATGGTATTGAATGTGCTGTTTCTGAACGTGTTGGTGGTGACCAAATCGATGAAGCGATTATTTCACACATTAGAACTAAGTTTGGTTTAAAAATCGGTGAGCACACTGCTGAACGTATTAAACACGAAGTTGGTTCAGCAATTCGCTTAACTGATGAAGAAAATAAAACTATCGTAATTCAAGGTTTTAACATCAACGAAGATTTACCGCGTGAAGCAACTATTAGTTCGAACGATGTAGTTGATGCTATTACTGATCCATTAGAAAAAATTGTACGTGCCGTACAAAGCACAATTCAAAAAACTAAACCTGAATTAGCTGCTGATATTTATAAAAACGGTATTACTCTTTCTGGTGGTGGCGCTTTATTACGTAACATTGATAAACTAATTTCAGAAAAAACTGGTATTGGTTGTTACATTGCTGACGAACCACTAACGTGTGTGGCACGTGGAGGCGGTAAAGCGCTTGAGAAAATCATTCGTGATGGTTATGATTCATTCACAACTGACGAAATTCCACAAAACTAATTAAAAGTCTAATTTTTAAATAACTTTAAAGCCCTAGGATTTACTCCTAGGGCTTTAAATATGTACTTAAATTTTAATCGTCAGACATAAAAGTCACAACAGAAGCAGGTGATACCACGCGACCATTTAGTTCATAACCTTTTGCTACGACATGAGCAATAGTACCAGCTTGTTCCGGTGTTTGGTAAGGGTATTGCGCTACAGCATCGTGAAGATTTGGATCAAATTTATCTCCCACGTTACCGTATAGTTTTACCCCATGTTTGCTTAAATCTGCAGCAAATTCTTCATCAAAACTTAATAAGAATTCACGGAAAGCGTCAAAGTCAGCATTACCTGTATCTTTAGGTAAGCGATTTGCAGCCATGTCTAAGTTTTGGAATAAAGGTTTTAGAGCGTTTTTAACTACTTTTTCATTAGCGAAAGAAACCGCATTGCCTGTATCACGTTTAACACGTTCTACGCGACGTTTTTCTTCTTCTAATTGCGTTTGTGCACCAGCAATGCGTTGTAGTTCTAAATCATTTTCTACAGTTAACTTGCTCTCGGCTTGTTCGTATTGTGCAGCAGTTAAAGTAGCTAAAGCTTGTAAATCACTTGCTAAAGTTTCAAGATTAACTTGTTCTGGATTAGCTTTTAAATTATTTACTAACTCTTCAACATAAGCTAAAGCTTGCGTAGAGATAAAACCTTGGGCATTAACTTGTGACGCTAAAACAAATTCAGGCTCTTGCTCTTTTGTCTCTTGAGCTTGTGCATTAGCGTCAGTTTGTTCTTGCTGAGCTTGAGTTTCAACTTCTACTTCTGGAGTAGCTGTCTGCTCTTGTTCAGTTTTTACAGTTTCTTGCTCATTAAATTTTTGTTCAGACATCTTAACTCCTTATTCAGCTTTTTCTTCTGTTGCAGTATTTTCTACAGCTTCAGCTTCTGGGGCTTCTGGTTTTTGGTGTAAACCTAAACCAATTAAGTTATCCTCGAAAGATTTAAGGATTAACGCAATCCCATCAAAGTTTGCTTTTAAATTCTCATCATGAGCAAACTTTTCTTCAGAACTATCTAAAGTAGCAGTTAATTTATCTAAATTAGGTTTTAAGCATTCGTTGTAAAAACGGCTACGTTCTTGCTGTACAAAGAAATTACGCATTTGTTCTTCATTACGTAAGCTTTGACGTAATTGGTTGATTTCACCAGCAATTACGGCAACTTTATTATGATTTTCTTCGTACTCTTGTAAACCTTGGTTAATTTTAGTTGCTGTCACTAAAAATTTATCAAGTTGCTCAAGTAGATTTTGATCATCTACTTTTGCTTGCGCAAAATAAGTAGCTAACTCTTTTAAATCTAATAATTCTGGGCAAGCTACTTGTTGTGGAGTTTGTTCAGTCATGTATAAACTTCCTAACGTTTGGAGTTTAGATTTACAATTTGATAAATCTATACTCTAGGTTTTACTTATTTTTTCACTTACTAGTATACCGCCAAAATAGGAAAAATCAAGAGTAAAAGCTAGCAATACCACAAACTTTTATGCATATACACCGCTATTTGCTAAATCGATAGATAAGTTAATAAGGCTTATCTTGCTTTTAGCATTTAACTATAAACTAAACGACTTAAATCTTGTAGATTAACTAAATGCATAGTTAGATGCGCTTGTTGTGCTTGCTCGTTTTGCGCTAAATGTTGAGTAAAGGTTTTTACATACCAATCAGTAAGTTCAGGAATTTCTGGAATATAAACAAAGCACGTAGCTCCTGTTCCTGATAAATTAAGAGTTCCTTGGAACTTATCTCTTAACTCATTTAATGCTGGTTGACTAGCAAAGAACTCGTAAGCAAAACTATTTAAATATTTTGGCATTTGCTCAGCATTAAACATACGAGCGCAGCTTTGATGGAAAAGTGTTTTAAATTTATATGGATACTCCCAAGCATCAGTTGCTGGTGGAGTTGGTTCTAAACTTGCAAAAGCTTGTTTAGTGTTAATTCTAAAATCAGAAGTAATTACCGCAAAAGAACCTTTCGACCATAAACTATAGCGAGCTGCAATCATATTCGCTAGTTTTAAATAATCTAAAGCTTGGTTAGGAATAATGTTAGGATTAAATCTTTGCGTTTTTAAAATAGCCGCTACTAAATCAAGCAGAATTACTACCAGGTTTTGAGCATAAACTAATTCTGGATTAACGCGTTGTTCAATATAAGCTTTAGCAATTGAATCTGCCGAAGTAAAGATAATACCTTGTCCACGTAATACTTCTTCGAGTTTATCTACTTGCTTGAAAAGCATTTCCATAAACTGATATGTTTCTAAGTGCTTAATAGTAAAAAACATATCACCAAAGCGATAAGCAAGAGCTGAGTGTTGCAAAATAAAGATCGCACAATCAGCACCAATCTCTTGAGCAATTAAAATTAGATCTGGAGTAGTTAAATCAGGTACTAAATATTTGGCTACTGCACTTAATACTGTTGCAGCATTAGATGAACCTCCACCTAAACCACCTTGAGCTGGAATAAATTTATTTAAAGCTACTTCTAATTTTAAGCTATCTAGGCGTTGTTGTAGAGCTTGGTTGTTTTCAGTATTTACTAAAGGATGATTTAGTAATTTAGCAACTGCTTTATAAATTAAATTATCTTCTTTACCTACAATATGTTCACAACCTAAAATTTCTAGGCGCTCTAAAAACAGCTTTACAGCTTGTTCGTAACTTTTAGTCGTACTTGCATTCTGACTATGCCAAGTTAAAGTTATTTGGTCGGCAATTTGTGGTAATAGACGAAAATAGGTACTCATAGCATGATAGCCATTAGTACATTTAGCATCCACCCCTAAAAATAGATTAATCTTAGCAGGTGAATTTAAAATTTGCGAAAAGGTCATATAATCTATTTCCTGGCTAATGATATAGCCTATTATTATACGTTCTTTTAAAATCTTAGCTACTTTAAGTAAGAAAATCGACTCTTAAAAATGAAATTTTGCTTCACGGTTCGCAAATCTCGAAGATATATTTGACAAAAGCGATATTTTTTTGTAAGTAGTCTACATATTCTTTTAGTTATTTAAGCAAAAAGAACTTACTTCAATCCTATAGTTTTTGTTTAAGCAGTTAGAGGCATACTT
>NZ_NRJG01000154.1 GCF_003585935.1 Psittacicella hinzii | reverse complement strand
GCATATAATAACTAACCCCACCAACTACAGCCGCTAATACTCCCACTGTAGTTATCAATTTCTTATACTTCATGCGAATCACTCGACAATAAACTCAATATTGTTTGTAGTAATTTCTTGCTATTTCGTTGAAATTACAAACAAAAAATAGTAAATCCGACTAAGGATCTACTTGCTAAAAAACTTCTTCTCAAACTAAGATTATACAACAAGTTTTAAACTTGTCTATTATCAGAGCTATAACAGTATGTTTCTATATTATTTAAATCAATGATTAAACAACTAATTAATCATATGAAATTACGCACTTTTATCCTCAAGAGGATTTATTTGTTAATAAAATGCATAAGAGCTATGAAATAAATTGAGAAATATTAACACTTACAAAAAGTGCGTATTTCAAATTTGCAATTTTAATCGCAAAAGCTTAATAAATAGACAAATCCCTCTAGTTTTCAAGTTCATAAACTATATGAACTAAAGCTTTAAAAAGTGAAAGAGTATAATGAGAAACAAAAAGTTTGTTAACTCTAACTTTAAACTTGGAAGTACTTTTATCTAGAGATTACAAAAATATGAATAATACACAATGGCAACTGATTTCGTTTATTGGTGCAGATGCCAATAAGTTTTTACAAGGACAAATTCCTGTTAACCTAGAGCAATTAACAGCACAACAAAGTACATATTCATGTGTAACTTTACATACAGGTAAAGTAATAGGTACTTTTAGATTATTTAAATTAGATGAACAAAATATTCATCTGCTAGTGTATGGTGTTGAACAAGCTAATCGTATTCTAGCTCACTTTAAAAAATATGCAGTATTTAGTAAAGTAACTATTACTTTAAGTACGGCTAGTATTCATTTCTATAATGAAAACCTTCCAGCTGAATTTATGAGTTTAGATTCTAATAATTTTATTGTTCATACTGATTATTGTTTAAGTTTTGGGATTAGCTTTAATAACTTAGATAGTAGTGCATTTAGTAAATTAGCTTTTACAAACGAAGACGCTAAAGTATTAAATGATCAACAAGTATTAGCACTAACAACTGCGCTTGGCTTTGTTTATGATCTTAAAGCTGAATATGTTGATACAGTACTCCCACAAGCTTTAGGTATTGATCTCTTAGAGCAAGCTATTAGCTTTAAAAAAGGTTGTTATCAAGGACAAGAGGGCATTGCCCGTGCTAAATACCGCGGCACCAACCCAAATAGTCAACAATTATTTACACTCGACACTCAAAAACTAGAAGAAGCTCAACAAGCACAGTTACACGTTCGTTTAGATGTTGAGGCTGAAAAAGCGAGTGGTAAGCTTTTAGCCGTAGTAGATGTTGCTAATCTGACTTTACCTGATAATTTGGCGCAAGCACTTAAAGATAAAACTCTTGTTGCTAGTACTATTATCACTAATAAGCTTCCTGCTAATGAGTATCAATACTTTATCCAAGCGGATACAAATACTTATAATTTACAAGCTTACACATTAAATACACAAGACAATTAAGCATAGTTTCGTTTTAATAGTCTAGTTTTGATAGTCTAGTTTTAACAGTCTAGCTTTAATATCTCTATTAATACAATCCCCCTCTTAATAAAACAAACTTTTATTAAGAGGGGGATTG
>NZ_NRJG01000153.1 GCF_003585935.1 Psittacicella hinzii | reverse complement strand
AATAAATATTAATTTAAATTTTAGGGAACTAAGATAAATAAAAAACACATAGACTTAATAAGAAATTATTTTATTAATTAAATTTTGCCTAATATAAGCAAAAAATCTTTAATTTTTTGTTTCCTAAAAAACAAACACTTAGACAAAAACTTAAAAATATTTTTAAAAATCTCTTGCATTAGACTCTTTTCTGATCTATAATAGTCAGCGTTGAGGAAAGACAAGAACTTAAAAAAAAGATACTTCTTAAAGTTTTTGTGGATCTTGCAATAAGGTTTTTTATTGCGGGATGGAGCAGTCTGGTAGCTCGTCGGGCTCATAACCCGAAGGTCGTTGGTTCAAATCCAGCTCCCGCGTCCAATTTTCTCGAAAAGGTATATCATTTCCTTTTTGAATTAAGTTTCAAAAGGGCAGCTTGTAACAAGCTGCCCTTTTTGCTGATTTAAATTTTACCTTGATTATAAAATTAGTTTTAAATATTAACGACTTATTTTTTTATAATCTTTTGCAGAATTATTATTTATGGCATTACTTCAAGATCGTATTAAAGAAATGATCAGACCTACATTAGAAAATTTAGGTTATGATCTCTGGGGTGTAGAATTTATTAATGGTAAACACCCTACTTTATTAGTTTATATCGATAAAGAAAATGGCATTGTCATCGAAGATTGTGAAATCGCTTCAGATGCTATCAGTCCTATTCTAGACGTTGAAGATCCAATTGAGCAAGAATATGATTTAGAAATTTCTTCTCCAGGTCTTGATCGTCCACTCTTTACCTTAGAACAATACGCTAAATATGTAAATACTCCGGTAGTTATTCATTTACGTATGCCACAACAAAGCCGTCGCAAATGGATGGGGAAATTAATCGAAGTAACGGAAAACAGTATTAAATTAGATACTTCTTACGTTAAACCGAAACCAGGTAAAAAACCACGTCCTGGGAAACAAAGTAAAGCTGCTAACGCTACTTCAACCCCAGACGCAATTATCGAATTTCTCTTTGCCAACATTATGAAAGGCAATGTGGATCCAGTATTTGAAGATTTTTAAGAACTCTATCTACAGTATTTATTAGGATTTATCATTATGGCTAACAACCAAACAACACTAGAATTAGTGCAATGGGCACGTGAAGTGGCGGAAAAGCGTCACTTAGACTTTGCAAAAATCTTAGAAGCAATTGAAGAAGGTTTAGCAATTTCTGTACGTCGTAAATACGACAGTGATCGTGCTTTTAGAATTAAATTAGATCCAAAAACCGGTGAAGCGACAATCTACCGTTTGTGGAAAGTGGTTGAAGATGTAAATGTTTCAACACGTGAAATTAGTTTAGAAGCTGCACTATATGAGAACCCAAATATTAAAGTGGGGGATTATATCGAAGATATCGATGAAGACGAAGAAATCGTTTTAGATCGTATCGGTTACAATACTTTCCGTCAAATTATGACTGCCAAAGTACGTAGCTTAGAAAACGAAAAAATTATTAAATCTTACGAACCATATTTAGGTACAGTTGTAACTGGTCGCGTAAAACAAACTAAAGGTAACTCTGTTACTTTAACTTTCCCTGAATTAAACAACGCTTCTCCTACAGCTAACCCAGAATTAGATGAAGGCGAACACCGTAATGTTGAAGGTATTATTCGTAAAGAAGGTACTATTCCAGGTGAAAGATTACGTAACAACCAAGAAGTTAAAGCTTTATTATTAGCTTTAGAATCTGGTGATCCTAATAAACAACAAATGGTACTTTCACGTAGTGCTCCTGAATTTTTAGGTGCATTATTAACTAAACAAGTACCTGAAATTCAAACTGGACAAATTGAAATCGTAGCTATTGCTCGTGATCCAGGTGTACGTGCAAAAGTAATCGTTAAATCACATGATCAACGTTTAGACGTAATCGGTGCATGTTTAGGGGTTAAAACTACACGTATTAGTCCAGTATCTCGTGAATTACATCACGAAAAAATCGATATCATCCCTTACGATGACGATTTTGTAACTTACATTCACAACCTTTTAACTTTAGATCCAACACAAGAAGCACAAATTGTTATTGATGATCAATCAAATCAAATTCAAGTTGCTGTAAATAAAGAGCAACTATCTTCTTCAATTGGACAAAAAGGGGTGAACGTTCGCTTAGCCTCACAAATTTTAGGTTGGAAAATCCGCGTTTATGATCTAGAGTCGTTTGAAAAAGCGAAAAACGAAGAAGATCAAGAGTACATTAAATACTTCATTGAAAATTTAAACTTAGACGAAGATACTTCTCGTTTCCTAGTAGAACAAGGATTCAAACGTATTGAAGAATTAGCTCTTGCTGAATTAAGTGAATTAGAAGAGTTATTCGAAACTGAAGATGCACAAGAGTTACAAAACTTAGCTAAAGCTAAAGTAGCTGAAATTCTTAATGCACAAAAAGAAAAAATCGCAGAAGCTAACATTGATCCTCGCTTACAAGATTTAGAAGGTATGAATAATGATATTCTTCTAAAACTTGCAGAAAATCAAGTTACAACTATTGAAGACCTAGCTGATCTAGCTACAGATGAATTAACATCATACATTAGTATGAGCGATAAAGTTGCTAATTCCCTAATTATGCAAGCTCGTCAAATCGTATGGTTCAATGAAGAGGAGACTGAGGCATAATGGTAAAAACAGATATTAAACCAAAAAGACGCACTTCAGAAAACGTGCAACATCGTAAAGACCGCAGTGTTTCGGCCGAACAAATGGCTTTATTAGAAAAACAAACAAATGAAGCTCAAGTTGAAAAACAACGTCAAAAACGTCGTGAAGAAGAAAAACAAGCACAACTTGAACGTGAAGAACGTGAAGAACAAGAGCGTATTGCACGTTTAGAACAAACTGCTAAAGCAAACCTTGAACGTCAAGAACGTTTAAAACGCCAAAAAGCTGAAGATAACAAAAACCGTAAAGCTAACAAAGCTAATAACAATAGCAATACCAATAATAACGGCAATAACAACAATGCTAACGCTAATAGCAACGGTAATAATAAGTTTAAAGGCAACAACAAAAAATCTAATCAATTTGTTGATAACTTTAGTAAAAACGAAGATAACGACGATTACTCAAAATACTCTTCTAAATATGCCAAAGATGCTGAAGTAGAAGAAGATCGTCGTAGTTCTAAAGCTGGTAAACGTCGTCAAAAAGGTGCTAAGTCGAAACTAAAACAAAGTTTCAAAAAACCTGAACAACCAGTTGTACGTGACGTGGTAATTGGTGAAACTATTACGGTTTCTGAATTATCTAACCGTATGGCGGTTAAAGCTGCTGATGTAATTAAATTCTTTATGAACATGGGTGAAATGGTAACTATTAACCAAGTATTACCACAAGAAACAGCTGTGTTCGTTGCTGAAGAAATGGGTCACAAAGTTATTAAACGTAACGATAACGACCTAGAGCAAGAATTATTAAATGCGTCAGAAGTAGACTCACAAAACAAGAAAACTATCACTCGTGCTCCAGTTGTTACCATCATGGGGCACGTTGACCACGGTAAAACTTCTTTACTTGACTACATTCGTAAAACACGTGTAGCTTCAGGTGAAGCTGGTGGTATTACCCAGCACATCGGTGCTTACCACGTAACCCTACCATCTGGTCGTGATATTACCTTCTTAGATACTCCAGGACACGCGGCATTCACCTCAATGCGTGCACGTGGAGCTAAAGCTACAGATATCGTAGTGTTAGTAGTTGCTGCTGACGACGGTGTAATGCCTCAAACTATTGAAGCGATTCAACACGCACGTGCTGCTAAAGTGCCAATTATCGTAGCGGTAAACAAAATCGATAAACCAGAAGCCAACCCAGAAAAAGTTCGTAATGAATTAATTCAGTACGGAGTTATTGCTGAAGAGTTAGGTGGTGACGAAATTTTCGTAAACGTATCAGCTAAAACAGGTAAAAACGTTGACGATTTATTAGAAACCATTGCTTTACAAGCTGAAGTTCTTGAATTAAAAGCAACTACTGATTGTTTAGCGCAAGGGGTGGTAATCGAATCATTCCTAGATAAAGGTCGTGGTCCAGTTGCAACAGTATTAGTACAAAATGGTACTTTAAATAAAGGTGACATTATCCTTTGTGGTTTAGAGTATGGTAAAATCCGTGCAATGCGTAACGACTTAGGTAAAGAAGTTGTTAATGCCGGTCCATCTATTCCAGTTGAGGTATTAGGTCTATCTGGTGTACCAAGTGCTGGTGACGAAGTAACTGTAGTTACTGACGAACGTAAAGCACGTGAAGTTGCTCTTTACCGTCAAGGTAAATTCAAAGAAATCAAACTAGCTCGTCAACAAAAAGCTAAACTTGAAAACCTATTTGCTAACGCTGAAGAGAATAAAGCTAGTGAGCTTAACATTGTCTTAAAAGCTGACGTACAAGGTTCGGTTGAAGCTATTAGTGACGCTCTATACAAACTATCAACCGATGAAGTAAAAGTAAATATTATTGCTTCAGGTGTGGGTGGTATTTCTGAAACTGATGCAACTCTTGCGCTAGCATCATCAGCGATTATTATCGGTTTCAACGTTCGTGCAGATGCTTCTGCGCGTGCAGTAATTGAACGCGAACACATTGATTTACGCTACTACAGCATTATCTATGATCTAATTAACGAAGTTAAACAAGCTATGTCAGGTCTTCTTGAACCTGAATACAAACAAGAGATCATTGGTCTGGCTGAAGTTCGTGATGTATTCCGTGCACCGAAATACGGTCAAATCGCAGGTTGTATGGTTACTGAAGGTATTATTAAACGTAATAATCCAATTCGCGTATTACGTGACAATATCGTTATTTATGAAGGTTCGTTAGAATCATTACGTCGTTTCAAAGATGACGTATCTGAAGTGCGTGCTGGTAATGAATGTGGTATTGGTGTTCGTAACTATAACGACGTACGCATTGGTGACCAAATCGAAGTTTACGAAGAGATTCGTATTGAACGTAGCATCTAATCTTTTTAATCCTAGTAAGCATGAGCTTACTAGGATTATTCACTATTTAGGAAATATTCCATGCAAAAGAATTTTAAACGTTCTGACAGAGTAGCTTCCGAAATACAAAAACAACTATCAATTATTTTACAACGCGAAATTAACGCTAATGAGTACGGCTTAATCAGCGTTAATAAAATTGAGATAAGTCCTGATTTAATGTATGTAAAAGCTTTTGTCTCATTTTTAGATCTAGGCAATTCTAATCTGTTATCTACAGAAGAAAAACTTAAACACTTAAGTAAACAAACTCCTTATATTCGCAGTTTACTCTCTAAAAGTGTAAAACTACGTGTTGTACCTGAAATTAGATTTATTCACGATGATAGCGCTGATAAATTAGATCACATGAATCGTTTAATTAAATCTATTAATAAAACTGCGTAATATGCAAAGACGAGATTTAGATGGGGTATTAATTTTTGATAAGCCCCTCGAAGTTAGTTCGAACAATATCCTCCAACGAGTTAAATATCTTTATCGTGCAAATAAAGCCGGACATACAGGAGCTTTAGATCCTTTAGCTTCAGGGATGCTGCCAATTTGTTTTGGTGAATCTACCAAAATAACTACCATGATGTTAGATTCAGATAAAGAATACGAAGTTACTGCTCATTTAGGAGTACGTACTAATACTTCAGATCGTGAAGGAGAGATTATTGCTCAAAAACCAGTACAAGTTACTCTTGAACAAATTCAACAAGTTATTAATGAGCACTTTACTGGACTAATTGAACAAAAACCAACTATCTGGTCAGCAATTAAGTACCAAGGCAAGCCTTTATATGAATATGCCCGTAAAGGTATTGAAGTACCTATTGCTAGCCGCCCGATTAATATCTATGAAATCGAAATTTTAAGTTGGTCTGAACCATTCTTAAAATTACGCGTTTATTGTTCTAAAGGTACTTATATTCGTACTTTAGTTGATGATTTAGGGGAAATTCTTGGATGTGGTGCCCACGTAGCAGAACTACGTCGCACTAAAATTGCAGGTTTTGAGAATTGTCAAATGGTGAGCATTGAAACTCTTGAGCAATTATTTGCCGACAAAAACTTTGCCGCTTTAGACAAATTATTATTACCGCTTGAAGCTCCGGTAAGCATGTACCCAGCTTTAACTCTAAGCGATGCTCAATTATTAAAAATGAGTTTAGGCATGACTTTAATTTATGCTTTTGCGCAACAAGCTGATCGTTTAGAATATGATAATAAAGAACAACTGTTTCGTATTTATCATGCTGATTTCGGTTTTATTGGTATGGCGCGTAATGTAGCTAAAAATCGTTTACGCGGTTATCGTTTATGTGCTCATACTGAAAAAATTGCCCGTAGTTTAAAAGAACGTGGTGTTAATTATAAGCATGCAGATGAGCAAGAGAAAGCTTTAATTCGTCAACTTGACGCCTAAGAAAAAACCTCCTG
>NZ_NRJG01000152.1 GCF_003585935.1 Psittacicella hinzii | reverse complement strand
CATAAGAACAAGGTATTTTTATTTCGACTTAATAAGTATGAAATAACTTGAATCTCAGTAATTTTACTTGCTTTTCGATTTTTTAGATATTCTAAAAAACGAACTCGTTTTTTCAGCTTGTTATTAAATTGTTAAAGATCTTACTCATAAAGAGTATAGCGAAGATAACTAACATGCTAGTTAGCTTTGTATAATCTTTATAATTATTTTTAATTTTGACCTGACTATTATATATCTGAATTTAATATAAGTCAAGAGAAAATTAATAAATTTTTAAATTGTTTAATTTTTGTTGTCACTACTCATGACAACGAAGCATATTATGCCATAATTTTATTTAATAGTCAAGCAGTAAAAACTAATATTTAATCCATTTCCATCTAAAATCTGTAAAAATAAGTTAAATCAGTTTTTCAGACAACCCAACCACAACTACAACTGATAAGTGCAACCGGCAGCCATAACCTAAAACCAGACAATCAGACAACTGAACAAATCAGATAAACCAGATAATCAACAACAAACAACCAAAAGACCAAACAACGAACACCAATAAACTGGTAAGAATAAAATCCTGACTATTAACTATAGACTAGGATTAGTAACTACAAGTATCGTTTACTACTGCTAATGCTACAGTTATTGCTACAACACTGCTACTATAGAAGTAATTACTATATTTATAATTGCTCTATTGATAATTACTCAAACTTAGATAAAAATTAAGACCCGCAAGCGGATCTAAATAAAAAATGGTGGAGATAATCGGGATCGAACCGACGGCCTCTTGCATGCCATGCAAGCGCTCTCCCAGCTGAGCTATATCCCCATCACCATATAAAATTATCTTTCTATATTTTACTAAACTCTTTATTTTCTTGCAAGAGCCTAGCGAAATTTTCGCAAGATTTCTAACCTATTTAATATAGTATAAATTTTATAAACAGACCAATAAATACTTAGTTCTCTTTATAAGTAACCTACTGGTTGTATTAAAAAAAAAAAAGATCTACTATTACATACTGTTAAACTATTATAGAGTACTATTTAATTCCTCACAACCTATATAGTTGTTCGGATTATATATTAAAGTTGTCGGTTATCATTTTGGTTGATTGGTCTGTCTGAAAAAAGATTGTGCTTATAGATTACGCTTATAGATTACGCTTATAGATTACACTAACATTGAACCTACATGTCTTATATTTTCTTGTATTAAGACCATATTAAAACAAATGAGCCGACTGTACGATATTAGTTGAGTGAGTATGTAACTCAAAAGTTCTAGTCAACCTAACCTTAATTATTTACTATTGAAAATTAATAGTTAGGTTGTATTTTTGAAAGTGTTGCACTATTACTTGTTTAGTCTCTAAGGATAATTGTTTATCTGCTACTAATTCGTAGTTGTAGTATTTAGTAGTTGCACTAATAGTACCATCACCGGTAATCGGAGCACTAACAACAATCTGTCCTTGAGTTTTTACTGAACGCACGCTAGGAATTAACACTTACTGTACGTATTTTTGCATACTTGAATCTTTATCAAGTTCGGCTTGTCTTTGAAAGAACTCTGCCCAATAGGTTACACCTTGAAAGATTAATGCTTGAACGTCCCCCTCATTAGTTTCTCTTCCTCTTAGTAGAATACTTAAATCAACATATGGCTGACAAAAGTGCCTTTCAAAAGTATATGAGGTTGAGTAATCTACATTCGGACGTAAAGGTAAACTATTAAAATTCGTACAAGTATGTATTACTTGAAAGAGTAAACTTGCTTGCTGATTTCTATAAACACCTTGGGTAAAACTTGGTGAAGTATAGAATGCTAATTCTCGCCCTACCTGTTGTAAAACTACTTCTCTTTGGGCATGGGCATTAAGTAACCACTGCAAATAAAGACATTAACGTACTACTATACACTTCTAAGGCTTGAGAATGAGTTTGTTGTAAATTAACTACACGCAAATAGGCATGACGTTCAGCAGGAGTTAAGTATGCTAAATCTGTTTACTCGGCATTTAATGCAGGGCTAATAATTTCTTTCCCTTTAGCTAAATTTTTAGCTAAGTCACTTACAGAGTTGTCTGTAGTTGTACTATCGGCAAAGTTATTACTATCTCCTACTACAGCGTAACCATTACCTGTCGCAAAAATATTACTTACGCCATAATTACCGTAAGCATAGTTTGTACTTTGCGAATTAGTAGTGCTACTGTGAGAATCTGCGGACAGACTTTCATTATTGTCATCAGCATCAGCTAAAGTTTCACTTTTCGTAATGCTTATAGCATTAGCTTTACTCTGATTAGTAAATCCAATCTCACTATTAATAACAATCATGTCATTACTAATCGGTAAATCACCGCCAGCTATCGTAGGAATTAAGCGATGTTGATTATAAGCTTGGTTTTGTTTTAAAGCTTGCTCTGATCCTTGAAAAATTGCTACAGTTGAAATCTTTTGTCCACCAACTACAATATGACTAGTTTCAGGTGCACAACCTAATAATGATAAAACTCCCAAAGCAGCAGTAACATGTAGTCCTACTTTACTAATTTTAGGTGCTTTAGATACTTTAGATAAAACTTAAAAGTTTAATACTTTTGGAAAAACTATGGATTTAATCCGTTTGCTGCAAATAGCATTGCTACTGCTAATCAAGGTCTTAAGTAGTTTAATGTGCATAGTTATATAAGATGTAAAAAATAATTAAGTGGTCATAATATAAGTATCTACCTCAATTATATCTAAATCTCTAAACATGTCATAACTATCACTTAGCTTATGCAATTTTACCTACTAGGCAAATTTTTAGCCTAAAAGCACAAGACAACGTTATATACTTCAACAGTAGCATAACTTAAATTTTAGTATTGATATTTCGCGCAAATCATCTACAAATTTCTAATTTATACTGAACTAAAGACCATAAGATCATAGTAAGCAAAATTAAATTCTAACACAATCTGTATACTATTGCGCTCAAAAACGCAAAAATCCAGACGCTAATATGGTCTGGATTAACTAAAAATTAATTTTAAAAATAAAGAACGGTACAATAAAATTTTTAAAAATCATCTGAGCTGTATCACAATCGTAGCTTAAGTGAAGCACTGCAAAAC
>NZ_NRJG01000151.1 GCF_003585935.1 Psittacicella hinzii | reverse complement strand
TAAATTTTCGGGAAATTAGGTTTTAATCTGGCATAAATTTGAAATAGTTGCAAGTAGCACATAAAAATAATCTCCAAGAACTTGTCTTGGAGATTATTTTTATTATTCAACTGTTACAGATTTAGCAAGATTGCGAGGCTTATCAACATCACAACCTTTTAATGAAGCTAAATAGTAAGTTAAAAGTTGTAAAGGTACAATGTATAACACTGGAGCTACAATTGGATCAATTTTTGGCATAGGAATTAGAGTTAAATTATCTCTTGGAGAGAATAACTCTAAATCATCAGTGAATACAAATGTATTACCTTTACGTGCTAATACTTCTTCAATATTAGACTTCATTTTTTCGGTTAGTTCGCAGCTTGGAGCAAGAGCAATTACCGGCATGTGCTCATCAACTAAAGCTAATGGACCGTGTTTTAATTCACCACCAGCAAAAGCTTCTGAATGCACATAAGAAAGTTCTTTTAATTTTAAGTCACCTTCTTTGGCAATTGGATACATAGTATCACGACCGATAAATAAGCAGCTGGTAATATCTTTGAATTTCTCAGCCATAGCTTTTACAGGTTCATGATTACGCAGAATTTGCTCAATATAACGCGGTAAACTTAATAAACCATCAATAATTTGTTTATTTAATTCTGGGCTAATTGTGCCTTTTACTTTAGCTAATGCTGCAGTGAACATTAGGAGTAAAGTTAATTGTGAAGTAAAGGCTTTAGTTGAAGCTACACCAATTTCAACTCCACAACGAGTAATATAACTTAAATCCGATTCACGGACAATTGAAGAAGATGGTACGTTACAAATTGTCATTGAACCTAAGAAACCACTTTCTTTAGCTTTACGTAAAGCGGCTAAAGTATCAGCAGTTTCACCAGATTGTGACATAGTAATGATTAAAGAATTTGGACGAGTTACAGTTTTACGGTAACGATATTCAGAAGCAATTTCTACATCACAACTAATACCCACAAAATCTTCAATCCAGTATTTAGCCACTAGTCCAGAGTGATACGATGTACCACATGCCACGATCATAATATGCTCTACTTTTTCTAGTAGTTGTTGCGCTTTAGGACCAATAGCATTTACTAGTACGTGGTCAGCAACAATACGACCTTCCATTGAATCAATTAGCGCTTGTGGTTGTTCAAAGATTTCTTTTAACATAAATGAATCGAAATCACCTTTAGTAACCACATTTAGATTAAGATCTGATACGACTACTTCACGTTCTACAGGACTAAAATCAGCGCTAAAGATCTCTACTTTATCTTGAGTTAAACGTACAATGTCCCCTTCTTCAAGATAAGTAAATTTACGAGTTTTTTCTAGTAAAGCTAATTGATCTGAAGCTAAATAATTACCGTCTTCACCTAGTCCTACTACTAGAGGAGAACCTGAACGAGCACCAATAAGTTCATGTGGATTATGGGTATTTAATACCGCCATCCCATAAGCACCTTCAAGTACACAAACTGCCATTTTTACGGCTGTTAAAGTATCGATTTGTGGACTGGTTAATTCTTGCGCAAAGTTTGTTTCTAGTTTAGCTTTTTGCTCGGTAGTTAAAGCTGCTGCAAGTCGATTGTTTTGCGTTAAAAAGAAGTTCACTAAGTGAGCAATAACTTCAGTATCAGTTTGTGATTTAAACTCAAATCCTTGCGCTTTTAAAAAGTGACGTAATTCGTCGTGGTTTTCGATAATACCATTGTGTACAACTACTACCGAACCTGATAAATGCGGGTGCGCATTAATTTCAGACGGTTGACCGTGTGTTGCCCAACGAGTATGTGCAATACCTGTAGTTGCTACTAAGTGAGGATAATCACTTGCTACTTTATTATCTAGTTCAGATACTTTTCCTAAGCAACGTACACGTACTAATTCACCTTGTTCACTAACTACAGCAATACCAGCTGAGTCATAACCACGATATTCTAAATGTTTTAAACCGTCAATTAATAATTTAATTGTATTTTGTTGCGAAACTGCGCCAACAATACCACACATAATATGTACTTCCTACTTTTGCCCTATTCTACATCGGCAATAATTAAACGCACTTCGTTTTTTAAGATTTGGCGTGCGTATTTTTTATCTATATGAGAATCTGTAATAATAGTGTCAATTTGCTCCCACTTTAACTCAGTGGTTGGTAATCTACGTGTACCTATTTTAGAAGATTCAATTAAAACAATTACTCGTTCAGAGATGTCTGCCATCACACTCGAGTAATTTAGACCTTCGTTTTGCGTTGTTGTCCCTGAAGCAAAATCTATACCATCTGCACCAATAAAAAGTAAATCAAAGCTATAGTGCTTTAATACTTCATTAATAATTGTGCCTTGAAAACTATCGGTCGCTGAATCATAAGCGCCACCAGTTAATAAAATTTGTGGACGCTTTGCTACTGGGATTTGTGATAAAGCAAAACCAATTTGCAGACTATTAGTCATAATCGATAGTCTTTCTTTACCATCTAAATAATTAAGCATTTGCCCAGTAGTTGATCCAGCATCAATAATGATGCGTCCATTTGATTGGATTAAACTTGCTGCTTCTTTAGCAATAGCACGTTTACGCTTGATTGATACATCTTCATCTGGCGAACCTTTTGATGAAAGATTAAGCTTAAACTCAGGCATGTGTTTATTAACTAGTTCTTTTACTGAAACAGCGCCACCAAATTTTCGAACTAATTTGCCTTGCTTTTCAAGCGCGCTCAAATCACGTCTTACCGTAATTTTACTAATTTTAAAATGCTCGCTAATTTCATCAATGCTTAAAAATTCTCGTTGTTCAACTAACGCAGCAATTTTTTCTAATCGTTCTACTTTTTTGCGCATAAGTAAATCCTAGTTAAAAGTGGTCAAGTTTTTTAAGTGATCTTCATTAACACTATGTTCGAAATGATCAATTTTTTGTCTCTATGATCAAATTCACGATTATTATAACCAAGATTTGGTGATCAATGTTATAAATTTATCATTTTTTTGTTATTTACCCCATTAAGTGATCAAAGCGATCAAAAATTACAAAATTTCAAGTATGCTTTTGCAGATTTACTCGATTGCCCAACTTTTTCTTAGTTAGATCAAAAAACTATACACCACCAACTTATATTTCAGAGCAGGAAAAGACAAATCTACACTTAAAAATCTCTCTATACTTCATATAGGCAAAATACTCTTATATCTAATACTTTAGGCTTAAATGGTGTTATAATCTAAACCATAAGGAATCCTCTTACTTGTGATTCATAAAGTTTTATTTAAAAATTTAAGCATAAATCCATGAAGACCAACCCTTTTATACGCTTAATGCGTTTCGATAAACCTGTAGGAGCTTTACTTTTACTTTATCCTACACTTATCGCTTTATTTGTTGTTAGTAATGGCACACCTAGTTTATTAAACCTAATCGTCTTTGTATTAGGCGTAATGGTAACTCGAGCAGCTGGTTGTGTTATTAATGATATTGCAGACCGAAATATTGACGATAAAGTAGCACGTACTGCTAAACGTCCTATTGCCGCTGGAGAGATTTCAGTTGGTACAGCCTTAGGTGTCTTTGGGGTCTTAGCTTTAGCTGGTATTCTGCTCTTAATTGGTTTCTTACCTAAAGCTACTTATCCTTGGGCAGCTTTATGCGTAATCTTTATGAGCTTATATCCACTTGCTAAAAGATACGTTAAAATCCCTCAAGCTGTTTTAGGTCTTGCATTCTCAATGCCAATCCCAATGGTATATGCAACCTATGGTTATAATCCTTTAATTAATATTGACGCTTGGTTAATCTTTGCTGCCAATATGTTTTGGACTGTAGCTTATGATACGCAATATGCTATTGCAGACATGGATGATGATTTAAAAATTGGCACTGTAAACTCATCTGCAATTACGTTCGGTAGACACGTTAATAAAATTGTTTTTGCTTTACAAGTAATTTATCTAGCAATTTTAGCCGTACTTGGCTTTGTAAATTACTTTAGTAGTCTATTCTACGTATGTTTAGGTATTAACTTTGCTATTTTTGTTTATCAATACTTTAGCGTAAATACCTTAGATGGTGCTACAGGTTTAAAAGCATTTAATCAAAACATTCTTGTAGGTACTATTACTTCAATCGCTATTATTTTAGGTTTAATTGGTAGTCAAACTTATAAACTCGAAAGTTTAGAATCTGATTACTATGTTTTACAAGTACAGTACCAAAAACTGCAAGAACAAGTTAATAAGCCACAGCTTACTCCTCAACCGGTAACTGTTCCAGCAAATAATCCAACTACTCCGGAAAGCACTCCACCTGCAAGTCCAAGTAACGAACCGACGCAAACTCCAGCAAGACCGGCTACTCCGACAACGCCATCAAGCGAACCGAGTAATGTCCCTGCAGATAAACCACAAGATCAGCCAACTACTCCAGAAACTCAACCAAATGAGAATCCTCAAGAGCAGCCAACTAATCCTGAAAACCAACCTGCAGAAAATCCTAATAGCTCACCAACGAATAACCCTACAAACACTCCACAAAAATAATTCAAGGGGAATCTATGAGTGAACAATCAATGAGCGAACAGAATAATAGCTCAAACGTAACAAGAGAATATAAGAGCAACTTACCTAAAGTAAGCATGTTATACGTACTTAACTTAGTATTTTGCTTTCCGATCTTTTTCTATCCATTACTAATGTTAATTTCAGCTTCTTTAAAAGAAGCTCCAGAACATTTAAAAACACTTATTCAAGTAGTTGATATTGTTATTTGGACCTACCCAGTACCATTATTTATTTTAGCTTGGGTATTCTCATTAATTTGGAAACGTAATCCAGTACTAGGTAAACGTGTAATCGTTTCGGCGATTATTATTGAACTATTATTAGTTATTGGCTTAGTAATTCTCTTAATTTAAAATAAAAAAAGCGACAGGATTAAACCTTGTCGCTTTTTTTATTTAAAATGGTAAATCGTCCTCACTAATTTGCGTAGTGTTATCTTTGTTTGACTCTTTATCGTTCGAGTCTAAACTTTTAGGAGGAGTTGCTCCAAAAGCACCTTTAAATTCTGCTTTTTCAGCTTTTACTGGAGTAATTTTTTCTTGCGCTAGAGATTTTTCTTGCTTGGCTGTTTTTTCTGCATTCGCTTGAATATTTTTATCAATATTAAAAGCATTCTTGATCCAATCAGGACTACTATCATCTACTTTAAAAGTAGGAGCTGGAGCTTGCTCATTATTAGTAATAGTAGGATTATTTATTGGATTAGGAGTTTGCTTAGATGATGCTTGAGCATTATTTTGATTAAAGGCTTTATTACTACCGCTATTAAAGCTAGGATCAAAGTTGTTAAACACTTGACCTGGAGAATTGTACATATCTTCATACGAAGGCATGAAAGCAGCATATGGATCAGCAGCACCTTCATAACCCCAATTTTGAGGAGCGGAGGTTGACATCATATTACTTTGCATGTCATTGCCACCATTTGGCGTAAAGTGTTGCATCATCCCTTGAGAGTATTGCGCAAAATGAGGTTGATTCATCCCTGTAGGATAATTATTTCCCATATTCGCTTGCATTGCATTAAAACCTGGTGCATATCCTTGCGGGAAGGTATTCATATTACCACCGCCGACCTGTTGTTCTAAATCATTGCGGGTTTGACGCACCATGGTATAGATGTTTTCGGCAATAATTTCAAACGAAGAGCGCTCGGTATTTGTTTGCTTATCCATATACCGACGCATTTTAATGCTACCTTCAACAAAAACATATGAACCTACTTCGATAGTTTTAGTAATTTTTACACCACGTTCGTTATAAACGACAATACGATGCCATTCGGTAGCTGTATTCCATTGGTTAGTATTGCGATCTAACCAAAAACTTGAGGTTGCTAAAGAAAAAGCGGCAAATTCACCAAATCTTCCTTGAATGATGTCTGGTTTACGACCTACGTTACCAATCAAGAAGACTTTATTCATATATAAAGACATAATAAGTTTCCGTTTTTAAGTTATAGTTCGGTTATATTTGACAAAGGGTCTTGCTTTGCAAGACCCTTTATCTTCTTTACATTTAGAACGGAATTGCATCGTCATCAGCAGTAGTTGTGGTAACTTCTGCTGTGCTTCCTTTCTCTTTACTTTCTTTTGCTTCTGGAGTTGGTTGATCATTTAAATCTTTACCTTGGGCAAAGCTATTATTAGCTTTAAACTCAGGCGCATTAAATGATGTATTACCAAAAGCACCATTAGCAGGTTTCTCTGCATTAAAACCACTAGCAGTAGCACCAGCACTGAAGCTGTTAGCTGGTTTAGCATTATTAAAACCACTATTAGCATTAAAACCGCTGTTATTGTTAAATCCAGCTTTAGCTTGGTTATTAAAACCGTTCTGGTTATTATTGAAGCTGTTTTGGTTGTTAAAACCGTTTTGGTTATTATT
>NZ_NRJG01000150.1 GCF_003585935.1 Psittacicella hinzii | reverse complement strand
CATGCCTGTCACGCATGGGGTCGCGGGTTCGAGTCCCGTCCAGACCGCCAGTTTTTATAAATATGCTTAATGATATATTCATTAAGCATTTTTTGTTTGCGATTAAACACCATATTCAATGATGGTTATCATCGAAAGTAGCTATTTGCTATAGTTTAATCTCCATTTTTTAAAAGCATATGAGTATAACCAACCAAAAAACTGTAATTGCATTAGTAGGTCGTCCTAACGTTGGTAAATCTACGCTTTTCAATCGCCTAACTAAAACCAGAGACGCTTTAGTAGCAGACTTTCCAGGTCTTACACGTGATAGAAAATACGGTATTGCAAGATATAACGAACAAGAATATATCTTAATCGATACCGGTGGTCTAGAAGGTAACGAAGAAGGTATTGAAACTAAAATGGCTGAGCAATCTCTTTTAGCAATACAAGAATCAGATATTGTATTTATGCTAGTAGATGCTCGTGCTGGTTTAATGCCTGGTGATGAGTCAATTGTAAATCTTTTACGTAAAAGAGAAAAACCTGTAATTTTAGTAGCAAATAAAATTGACGGTTTAAATAAAGATGTAGCCTTAGCCGATTTCTATTCATTAGGTTTTGATAATGTAATTGGCATTTCATCATCAAATAACATTGGTATTTCAGGTCTTTTAGATACTGCATTCTCATTTATTGATCAACAATATGAACAACAAGATGTATTAGATGATCAAGTTGCAGATGAGCAAGAAGAGATCGATCTTATCGAGCAAGAGGATAATCTTATCGATGAAGAATACGAATATCTTGATGATGAAGAATTAGAAGGTAAAATCAAAGATATCAGCGAAGCACAAATTCAAGCTGATAACGAAAGTGCTATTGCTCAAACCTTACAAACAAACATTAAAATCGCTATTGTTGGTCGTCCAAACGTAGGTAAATCAACGCTTACGAACTGTATGATCGGTGAAGATCGTGTAATTGTATACGATATGCCAGGAACAACTCGCGATTCTATTTATATTCCGCTTGAACATCAAGGACAAAGTTACACGGTAATTGATACAGCTGGGGTACGTAAAAAAGGTAAAATTTACGAAGCTGTTGAAAAATTCTCGGTTATCAAGACTTTACAAGCAATTGAAGACGCAAATGTTTGTTTATTAGTTATTGACGCTACACAAGGTTTAACCGATCAAGATTTATCTCTTTTAAGTTTTATCTTAAATGCAGGTCGTTCTATTGTAATTCTTCTCAATAAATGGGATGCTGTTACCGAAGATGAACGTAAGTTTATTCGTGAAGAACTTGATCGTAAGCTTGGATTTATTAACTTTGCTCGTATCCACTTTATCTCAGCCTTAAGACGTCAAGGTATTGGTGATATCTTTAAATATGTACAGGAAGCATTTATTTCTGCAAACCGCAGAGTTAACACCTCAATGTTAACTAAAATTCTGCAGATGGCTGTGCATAATTATCAACCACCACAAGTAAATGGACGCAGAGTTAAATTAAAATATGCCCATGCAGGTGGTCATAACCCTCCGATAATTGTGGTACATGGTAATTTATGTAACGAATTACCAGATTCTTACAAAAAGTATTTAATGAATTACTACCGTAAGACTCTTAATATCATTGGAGCACCGATTAATTTCAAATTTGAAAATAGTCGTAATCCATATGAAGGTAAACGTAATAAATTAACTCGTTCACAAATTAGAAAGAAAAAACGTTTACAAAAATTTATTAAACGTCAATCTGCTTAATCATAAGATTATGCAGTGTTGTAAAATCCCCTGCAACGAAAAAGTTACAGGGGTTTTTACTTATAACCATATTGTTTAAATCCTTTGTTCTGTATTAATTGCGAGAACAAATATGCAACAGAATTTCCTTATTACAGGTGGAGCTGGTTTTATAGGTTCACACCTTGTTAGTCATCTCCTTACTACCTTTTATCAAAATGATGTTAATATAGTGGTAGTTGATACTTTAGATTATGCTGCTAATCTTAGCTACATTCATAAGTATTTTGATGATCCTCGTTTAAGTTTTTATCAACTCAATATTAAAGATACTTCATCTATGGTTGAGATCCTTAAACGTCATAATATTACAACGGTTTTTCATTTAGCAGCTAAAAGCCATGTGGATGATTCTATCTATAATCCAGAGCTATTAGTTAGCAACAATATTAGTGCTACAACAAGTTTAGCAGAAGCTATTCGTATATACTTTTTAGCACTTAGTGACTTTGCTAAAGCTAACTTTAAACTTATAAATATTAGTACTGATGAAGTTTTTGGTGATCAAAATAACGCTATTTGTCCAGTAACAGAAAACTCTGTTTATAATCCAAGTAGTCCATATAGTGCTTCTAAAGCTGCTAGTGATTTAATATTAAATGCATATGCTAAAACATATAACATTAATACTTTAACTTTGTATTTATGTAATAATTACGGCCCAAATCAGTATCCAGAAAAACTGGTTCCTTTATGTATTTTAAGCATGCTCGATAAAGAACCTATTCGTTTATACGGAGATGGAAAACAAATTCGTAATTGGATATATGTAAAAGATTGTGTACAGCTTATTACTAAAATTTATCAACAATGGCCAAGCATTTACGGTAATAAAGTTGTAATTAATGGACAATCTTTAACAAATCTTGAAATCACGAATAAGATTTCTCAAGCTTTAACTGAATTACGTAACGAAGAGCGCTTTAAAATATTTGAAAATCTTAAAGAAGACTTTAACGAGATGATTGAATTTACAGCAGACCGTCCTGGACATGATATTAAGTATTGGTCAAGTGATAATCTTTTACAATCCTCGGGTATAGATTTACCAGTATTAGATTTTGATGCTCATATTAAAGATACTATTGTTTGGTATATCCAAAACTTTGATACCTTAATAGAAAAAGTACGTACGTTTGATCATCGTAAATTTAATCAATCCTCTGATAATCTGCTTTCTTTACGTAAAGGTAGTCGTAAGCGTAAAAATCTCACGCTCTAACTATTATGAAATTTCAAAAAATCTTTCGCAGACTAAGACAGATACCTGTTATTAACTCGATTGTTAAGTTCTTTTTTCATTTGTACTTAATTGTAGTTACTATATTAGGTAATGGTATTTCCTTAGTAGCAGGTTCATTGACTTATAACACCCTTTTAGCACTTGTACCTACGATTCTAGTGTTCTTTAGTGTATTAAGTTTCTTGCCTCACTTTGCAGATATTCGTGATACCTTGCAAAGTACAATCTTTAATCTTATTAATCCAAATGAAGACGATAAACTTGAAATTTTACAAGTTTTTAACAATGTAATTGCTAAAACTTCAAACTTAGGTTTACCGTCTGTATTATCGTTATTTGTTATTGCGTTTTTACTCGTAAATACTATTGACCGAACAATAAATCGCAATATTTGGCAAATTAAAGCACAAAGAAAGCTTTTACAAAGCTTTACCTCTTATTGGACGGTAATTAGTTTTGGTCCAATGTTATTAGGTGCTATTCTTTTTGTGAAGTCTTACTTAATGGGCGTATATGCTTTAAATAAAGATTTATTAAGTACGTCAATCGTACTTGTTTTAAGCTATGCCCAAGTATTTATGCTGTGGTTTATTCTCTTTTTTACGTATACAGTTTTCCCTCAGACTAACGTAAAATGGTTAAACGGAGCAGTTTCTTCATTAATCTCCACTATTGCTTTAGTTTTAGCAAAGAACATTTTTGTATATTACATAAAGAACATTGCTAGTTACTATATTATCTACGGGGCTATTGCTACTTTACCAATAACGGTATTTTGGTTATATATAGTTTGGTATATCATTTTATCTGGAGCTACATTGACTAAAGTACTTAATCAAAATAATTTCTTTACTTTATATCGTAGCTACCACCGTAGTTTACAGGAATAAAAAAAGAGAGCCGTCAAGGCTCTCCTTTTTTTATAAACATTTTGCAGGTTTTGGTAACCCAGCAAGTTTTGCTACTGTTTTAGCAGGACTTTCGTTAAACATTTTTTGTAAATAACGTGAGTTCCCAATCTCATCACCAAAACTTTTTTGTAAATTTTTTACTAAAGATCTAATAGCTGGAGTAGTATTAAAGCGTAAGAAGTAATCCCTTACAAAGTTAATTACTAACCAATGTTGTTCAGTTAAAGTAATATTTTCGTTTCTAGCTATTTGTTCGGCTATCTCTTCATTCCATAGTGTATGGTCTAATAAGTAGCCTTCACTATCTTTAGCTAAGTCTTGATATAAAATGTTCATTATTTAAATTATTAATCTCTGCTTGCGAAGATTCTTAATAGAGAAGTAAATAGGTTGTAAACATCAATTAATAAACCAAACGCTAATTGTGTAACTGACATAATGCCAGAGTTTACAGCGATTGATAATCTGTAAAGGATTAAACCACAAGATACTAAAGCTACTAAGTAAGCTAATCCTAAAGATACGATGTTAGAGTGAATGAAAAATGCGTTTAATAAACCAACTACTACAGCAGCTAATAGAGCAACTGTTAAGATACCACCGATACGAGTGAAATCCTTTTTAGTAATTACAGCATATGCTGCTAATGAGATGAAAATTGCAGCTGTAGCCACTAAAGCATTAACTACAACGCCTACACCACCCATACCAATGTAGAAAGCTACACTTGGTACAATAGCAACACCTAATAAACCACCAGTAATAACTACAGCTGAATAGCCAACCGGACCATCATTTAAATTTGGAATAATAAATGAACCTGCAAAAACTGCAATGAATGCAATTAGTGAAAAGGTTGGATTAACAAAATTAGTTAATAATGCTAGGTAACCTGTAGCAATCGCTGCTATAACTGAAACACCTAATAATGTAAAAGCTTTACGTAATACCACACTACGTACATCATAGTATGTATAACTACCAGCTCTTGTAATATCATTTAAAGCCATGTAAAATTATTCCTTTAATAGTTAAATGAAAATTAAATTGTAACAAATTAAGATATTGTAGTCCTACAAGAATCTTAATTTGGTGATTAGAATAGCTTATCTATTCTAAAAATCGGATAAAAAGTTACTTTATCTAATAAAATTATACCGTTTAAGTTTCTTTTTATCAACTTTTATCGACACTTAAAGCTAGCAAAGAATAGTTATAAAATTAAAAGTTCAACGCTTAAAGTGCTTGTACTATATAATTTAGTAACTCTCTTATTTCTCAATCAAGTATATTATGAGATTACCTACTAGATTAAATATCCGCAATGAGGCTACACGCCGCTCTGATTTTAAAGGCACCATTGCTAAAGAATTATTTACCCGTTTTCCACAAGATACTGTAAAAAGTATCAACTCTGATGCACAAGTTGAACTACATTGTGCATTTGATCATTATAAAAATCCAGTATGTCAAGGTACAGCGATTATTAATGTAACATCAACTTGTATGCGCTGTTGTGAAGACTATTCATACGATGTAGTAGCTCACTTTACTCTTGCACCTGCTTCGAGCGAAGAACAAGCTGATAATTTACCTATGGATTATAGTCCGCTTTTAATCGATGAGTTTGGGGAAGTAAATCTTACCGAAGGGATCGAAGAAGAGCTTATTATGAATATAGCTCTGACGCCAAAACACGAAGATGATAATTGTTTTGATAGTGAACAACCAATGACCTTTGGTGATCAGATTGAAGAAGAAACTACAAGTTCGAATAATCCTTTCGAAGCGTTAAAAGCATTAAAGGGTAAGTTAGGTAAATAGTTTGCCTATCTTTGTACATTTAGCTTGAGCAAGCTGTAAAAGTTTACTCTTGATTATAAGTTAGGTTCTGATAAATATTTCTAATCAATATTTCCCTTTAGAAAATAAGAAAGACTTATTTAATTGTGGTTTTTTCTTACTAGAAGATTTATCTAAGTGAAAACTAGCGATAATTATTTTGCTTTTACTACTTAATTATGCTATAATAGTTTAGTCATATTAATACTCAGTGTTGACTAGGAATTCTTTACAAAATAAATAGATAAATTCTATGCTAAGTAGCTTTAATTCCTACGAGCTTTGTGTTAGAAATATCTTGGTATTAAGATTAAAAATTTAAACGTCGGGAGACACTTAAATGGCAGTTCAACAGAACCGTAAAACTCGTTCTCGTCGTGGTATGCGTCGTTCACACGACTTTTTAACTGCACCAGCTATCTCTAGAGATGCAACAACTGGTGAAATGCACTTACGTCACCACGTAACTGCAGACGGTTACTACCGCGGTAAAAAAGTTTTAGAAGTTAAATAATAACTTTTCACGGTATTCCTATAAATGGAATACCCCCGAATTTTTAGCAATTAATATTAGATAATATTAATAACTAGCTTTTATGCTAGATAATTCAGAACTCTATAGTCATTAACATAGGAAAAAGTCCTTTACTATACTCATTTAGTTAGATATGTAGCTTTATCACTCTTATGTTTACTGAAGGGTTCCTAATATACATTTTTTAAAAGGGACTTTGTAATAAAGTCCCTTTTTTCTATATCTATTCATAAATTATGTACTCAAGAATTGTTTCAACCGGCAGTTTTATTCCTTCTAAATTTTTAACTAATGAAGATTTAGAAAAAATGGTTGATACAAGTGATGCATGGATTTATCCTCGCACTGGTATCAAAAGTCGTCCTATTATGGATGAAGGAACAACTGTTCCTGATATGGCTTTTTATGCTGCTCAAAAAGCAATTGAAAACCTAAAACAAAAAGACTCTAATTTTGATGTACAAGATATAGGTCTAATTATTTGTGCCACAACTACTTCAAACTACTTATTCCCATCATGTGCTTGTCAAGTACAAGGCAAATTAGGAATTGACGATTGTATTTCATTTGATGTGGCAGCTGCTTGTAGTGGTTTTGTCTATGCTCTTAGTGTAGCTGATAAGTTTATTAAAACTGGTACTGTTAAAAAAGCGCTAGTTATTGGAGCTGACGCTCTATCAAAAACAGTTGATCCTACCGATCGTTCAACGATTATTCTTTTTGGTGATGCTGCAGGCTGTTTCATTATCGAAGCAAGTGAGCAACCTGGAATTATTAGCACTCATTTACACGCTAATAATAATCACGGTGATGCATTAACCTTAAGAAACAAACAGTTTTTTGAAAACAATTACCTCGAAATGGAAGGTAATAAAGTATTCCGCGTAGCTGTTGCAGAGCTTTCTAATATTGTGACCGAAACTTTAGAAGCTAATAACATGCAAGAATCAGATGTTGATTGGTTAGTTCCTCACCAAGCAAATATTCGTATTATTGAAGCTACCGCTAAAAAATTAAATTTACCAATGGAGCGCGTAATTTTAACCATTGAGAAACATGGTAATACTTCGGCAGCTTCTATTCCTACTGCGTTTGATTTTGCAGTACAAAACAATAAATTTAAACCTGGGGAAATTATTTTACTCGAAGCATTCGGTGGTGGAATGACCTGGGGTTCTGCGCTAGTTAAGTATTAAGCTAATCTATCATTGCTCTTAATCATTTGAAAAAGCAATTCTAACCAATATATTAACTAGGTATAAAAGTTCTCATATATCTTTATCAAGATTCAAAAACTTACATTCTTAAACAAAATGATTATTCGTTACTAATCGTTTTGTCTTTCATAGGTAATTAATATGAGTAATTTCGTTCACGAGTTAAAAGACGCTGAATTTAATGAAAAGGTAACAAATAAAGATGCAAATCTTGGTTTAGTATTAGTTGATTTCTGGGCTCACTGGTGTGGTCCATGTTTACAACTAGCTCCTTTTGTTGAAGAAGTAGCAGAAAAACTTCAAGGAAAAGTTACAGTATATAAATACGAAGTTTTCCCAGAAGAAAATCAAGAAGCTCGTGTTCTTCACGGTGTTAGAAACATTCCTACGATCTTATTATTCAAAGATGGTGTACTAGTTGACCGTCGCGTAGGTTGTTTAGAATCAAACAATGTTGAAGAATTATTAACATTCGTGGAAAAACACTTATAATAATTGCAAAGTTTATCTCAAGAATAAAGGTTGTCAATTCCCATGAAAAAATTTGCTAAGTCTTTTCTTGCAATTGGTTTAGGAATTTGTTTAGCTTCGACAAGTTTTGCTAATCTAAATATTAATAGTTCTACCAATAGTGTAGTTGCAACATATACAGGTGGTAACGTAGTACTACTATCTGACATTAGACCTTATTTAAAAGGTGGGGCTAACGGCGAATATTCTAATGAAGCTATTAAAAGCGCTGTAAAAAGCTATGTTGTAAACCAACTAAAAAACGAATGGTCAAAGAAAGCTAAATCAGCGGTAAGCGTAAGCGAAAGTGAAATTGAAAATATTTTATATAGCGAAGCTGCACGTAATGGTTTAACTTATGCTGACTTTGTAAGAGCATTAGCTTACCAAGGATATTCAATTAATCAAGTTAAAGCACAAATTCGTAACAACCTTTATCAAGAAAAAATGAATCAGTACCTGTCGCAAAACGTACAAACTCAAATCGACAGAGATGCTATTCAGTTTGAAGGTTATAAAAACTACCAAATTGCACTAGCTAAAGGTAAACTTGCAAAAGTAGACGCCTATGACGTTAGCTATATTCTGGTAAAAACAACACCTTTATTTGATAATGCTCAAGCGAAGAAAAAAGCTCTTGATATTGCAAAACAAATCAATAGTAAAGGTTTAAGCTTTAGTCAAGCTGCAAAAGAATATTCAGACGATATTATTTCAGCTGCCAATGGTGGTAAAATTGGTACAACTGATTCAATTAGCAACGACGAAGAACGTTTTGCAATCGAACAAGCAGTTGCTCGTATGAAAACTGGTCAAGTATCACAACCAATCCAATTACCTCACCAAGGCTGGGCAATCATTAAATACGATGGTAAAGTTAAAGTTGATGCAACTTTAAATGACTATATTAATGCTGCTTATCAAAATACTATTGCCTCTAAATATTCGCAAGGTGCGACTTTAGAACAATTTTTACTAAACTCTGTTATTATCAATTATAACTTTGATTAAATAACTTAAAAGGAGCTGTTTTTACAGCTCCTTTTTCATCTATAGTAAATTGTATAGCTTTTACATAAAAATGCGTACAAAGCAAAAATAAACGCTATTATGGACAAGCAATATAGATATTAATTCCCGAATAATTTTATGCAACATAATAAGCAGCATTTAGGGCATTTTGCTAAAAAGAGATTTGGTCAAAACTTCTTAATTGATCAAAATATCATTTATGCAATTGTCGATGCTATTAATCCTAAAAACGAAGATAATCTAATCGAAATCGGACCTGGGTTAGCAGCCTTAACCGAACCTGTTTGTGAACGTGTAGATCATTTAACAGTTGTTGAAGTTGATAAAGATCTTATTGAACGTTTACAACATCATCCATTTTTAGCACCTAAGTTAACAATTATTGCTCAAGACGTATTAAATGTTAACTTTCATGAGCTAGCAACTCCAGAGCGTAAAGCTAAAGTATTTGGTAACTTACCATATAATATTAGTACTCCGCTCATTTTACAGCTATTAAACCATACTGATGTAGTAGCTGAAATGACTTTTATGCTGCAACTAGAAGTAGTAGAGCGTTTATTAGCTACTAAAGGTTCAAAACATTACGGACGCTTAGGTATTATTACACAATACTATTGTGACGTATTACCGGTTATTGAAGTGCCACCAGAAAGTTTTAAACCAGCACCTAAAGTAAATAGTGCAGTGGTAAAACTTGTGCCGAAAAAAGAAATTAAGCATCCTGTAGTATCTATTGACACATTCCAAACAATCACGGCTTTAGCGTTTAGCCAACGTCGTAAAACAATTAAGAATTCACTCTCTAAATTAGTTTACGAACAAGATTGGCAAAACTTAAGTGCTTTTGGTATTAATAGTAATATGCGTGCCGAAGAATTAAGTTTAGAGCAATATGTAAATTTAGAAAATTACATAAGTAATAACGGCTTATTTAATCGTTTACAAAACTAAAAAAGGAAGA
>NZ_NRJG01000015.1 GCF_003585935.1 Psittacicella hinzii | reverse complement strand
GTTATAGGCAACTGCTAATTTAGGAGATTTGGTACACTTAATTCACCAATAAACTAAGTAGCAGTCTTTTACTTAGTTATAACTATGGCTACCTATATAAAATCATGCCTAAATATAGCTAGGACATAACTTATAAATCAAACTAAGATACAACTTATTTTTCTCTTGAAAGTTAAAACTAAGATAAGTAATAAGTTTAGGCTAGATTCTATAAGATACTAGTTTAACAAATCATCTTTAACTTTCATTTAATACTAACACCCTGGCTTAGTAATACTGAATTCTAAGGGAGTTCGGCTGATCCAGCAACAACCTTAAATTATTCTATGACTATTTTTCAAAGAACAATCAAACAAAACATCGAAGTAGAAGGTATTGGTTTACACTCAGGCAATAGCGTAATGTTACGCCTTGTACCAGCTCCAGTAAACACTGGTATTGTATTCCGCCGCGTAGATTTAGATCCAATTCCTGAAATTAAAGCTGATCCTTATTTAGTAAAAGAAACTACCCTTTGTACTGGTTTAGTATCAGACGAGGGTGTACGTATTCAAACTATTGAACACCTAATGGCAGCTATTGCTTCTTTTGGGATTGATAATCTTTACATTGAACTTAATTCGCCTGAAGTTCCTATTATGGACGGTTCTTCAGCAGCGTTTGTTATTCTGTTCCAAGAAGCTGGTTTAGTGCACCAAGAAGCAGCAAAACAATTCTTCCGCATTACGAAAAAAGTACGTGTTGAAGATGGTGATAAATTTGCTGAACTTACACCAAGCACTACTAACAAATTCAACTTAGATTTTACAATTGATTTTAATCATCCTGTATTTTCTAAAGACTTAAGTCACTATAATATGGACTTAAGTACACAAAATTTTATTGACCAATTATCACGTTGTCGTACGTTCGGTTTCTTAAAAGACATTGAATACTTACAACAAAACGGTTTATGTCGTGGTGGTAGTTTAGCTAATGCTATTGTCTTAGATGAAACTCGTATTATTAACGAAGAAGGTTTACGTTACAATAACGAATTTGTACGTCACAAAATGCTAGATGCTATCGGTGATTTATTCTTATGTAACCACAACTTAATCGGCAACTATACTGCGTATAAATCAGGTCACCATTTAAATAACCAATTAGTACGTAAACTAATTGCTGAAAACGCTTTTGAAATCGTTACTTTCGAAGGTCAAGCTAACCAAGAAAAAGTTGATGCTCTAGAGCAAAAAACTATTCACACTTATGTAGCTGCCTAAGAAAGCTTAATGTAAAACATTATAGTATTTATACTGGCTAAGAGAGAATATGCATATACATATTCTCTCTTTTTTATGTCTTTTGCAAAATTTAAACTGCCCCTCATTTGTTTAGTCTTGATTTTTATGCTAAAGAGATAATTTATACGGTAAACACTGATCGTTTAGAGTATAATAAATCGCGTTATCTCTTTATTTTTACCTTAACAAAGAGTCACTTGTATTTCCTATGAACAAACGACAAAATAATACTGACCATAATAATACAGATAATTACCGTTTAGGTGTCGGGATTATTATTGTTAATAAAGCGGGACAATTATGGCTTGGTAAAATTACGCATTATCAGCAATGGCAATTCCCACAGGGGGGAATTGAGGAAGGCGAGACTCCTGAACAAGCGATGTATCGTGAACTGTTTGAAGAAACGGGAATTAAATCTCACCAAATTAAGATCATTGCTGAAAGTAAAAAATGGCAAACTTACAAGTACCCATTTTCTTTTCATGAGTTCGTTGGTGCTAGACAAAAATGGTTTTTAGTACAACTTATCGATGATAATGCCGTAATTGATTACTCTTTAGCTAAAGAATTTGTCGATCACCGTTGGGTATCTTATTGGTATCCAATTCGCAATGTAGTTTATTTTAAAGAAGACGTTTATCGTAAAGTGTTAAAAGAATTTTCACGTTTTGTTATTAAACGTAAGCCAAAATTCTAATTCATGATTGAGGAGACCACATGGATCATACGGTACTGATCTTTATAATTTCTTGCTTGGTAGCTGGTGTATTTAGTGGATTAAGTTCAGGTTTATTAGGTTTAGGTGGCGGTTTAGTTATCGTTCCTGTACTTAACTATCTATTGCCTAGTATTTTCCATATTAATCCTGAATACTTATTACCTATTTGTATTACCACTAGTTTCGGGGTTATTATTTTTAATACAGCTACGGCTTCATACAAGCAATATAAATTAAAAAATATCCACTTTAAAACAGCTTTAATTATTGTGCCACCAATGATTATTTTTTCAGCGATTGTAGGGCACTTTGTAACGCAAATTAATCCAGGATACTTAAAAATCCTTTTTGGTTTAGTTGTACTCTATAGTGCAATTCACATGCAGGGCAAAAAAGCTCTTGTTGAAGAAACTCAAAATTATAGTCTAGGTTCGGTTAAAGGTGTACTTGCTGGTGCTGCTATTGGTTCAATTGCGGCTACGGCTGGAATTTCGGGTGGCTCATTTTTAGGTCCACTTTTTAATTCTTGCAAGTTCCCGATTAAAAAAGCTTTAGGTACTTCATCATTTTGTGGTTTCTGGTTAGCATTATCTAGTTTTATTAGTTATGTTATTTCTGGAGCTCATATAGATACAGGCGTACCTTATACTTTTGGATATTTTTCATTAATTGCCTTTAGTGCAATTTTAATCCCTTCGGTAATTTTTGCTTCTTATGGCGTAAAATTACAATCCGTTTTACCAGCACCAAAAGTTAAACGTATTTTTGCGTACTTTTTAGTGCTTATCGCTTTAGACATGTTTATTGAAGGTTACGAACTAATTCATAACCCTCTCTTAACATTTCTAGGATAAAGCTGTAAACTTTTGTTTACTAAAGCTATATGCAGCTAGTTATAATTCATAACTAGCTTTTTTATGACCCTTAGCAATCCATGATTATCCTTAATCAGGCTGCCTTTACTAAACAGATATGAAAATTCTAATTTCCATCTTACTTATTTTTGCAGCATTGTTTTCGACAGCTAGTTATGCCGCGATCCCTTTTCCGCAAATAAATCCAACGGCCTTTACGGTTTTTGGCTTTAATGTGCAATGGTACGGTATATGTTATTTAATTGGTTTGGGCGGTGCCTTACTTTTTAATTATTTATTATTAAAAAGAGACCATCGTACTTCTAAGACCTATAATGCCCATATTAGTGCAGGACGTTTTACTGATATTGCCGTAAATTGCTTTTTAGGAGCAATTATTGGGGGGCGTTTAGGTTATGTATTATTTTATGATTTACAAGCTTATTTAGCAGACCCTATACAAATTTTCATGATCCACAAAGGTGGTATGTCGTTTCATGGAGGTTTTCTAGGAGTGTTGGCTACTCTTTGGTTACAAACGCGTAAAACTAAAGATTTCTGGACTGTAGCTGATTTAGGAGCAACAGTTATCCCATTTGCTCTTTGTGTGGGTCGTATTGGTAACTTTATAAATGGTGAACTTTGGGGTCGTCCTACAGATGTACCATGGGCAATGGAGTTTCCATCTGGAGGTTATATCCCTCGTCACCCGTCTCAGCTCTACGAAGCAGCACTTGAAGGCTTAGTATTATTTATTATTCTTGTAAGCGTACGTTGGAAACAAATTCCGCGTCCTGGTTTACTTTCTGGACTTTTTGTTATGGGCTACGGGATTAGTCGCTTTATTATTGAGTTTTTCCGTAATCCAGATGCTCAATTAGGCTATGTACTCGGACCATTTACGCAAGGACAAGTTCTTTCAACGCCAATGATCCTATTTGGTTTATGGTTAGTTCTAAGTAGTAAACATCGTAAAGTAAATCCAGTTACACCCCAATTTGAAAATTAATCTCAGTAATAATGAATAATAAATCCTCTTGGTCTGCATATAATTTAGAGCTTAATTTAAGTGATACAGAACATAGCCTACAAGTAAATAAATACCATGCAATGTTCGATCACTTAAGTGCCGCACAAGCAACCAATTTAGCCCAACGTGAGGGCGAACTCGCTCTTTATACGCACCAAAGTTTTTTTACTGAACAAGTGCAACCTGCCGCACCACCTCAAACTTGGAGTCAGCTTTTAACTTACGTACAAGCTCTAGTAGGTAAAACTGTAGAGCAAATTGCGGATAAGCACCAAGTAGAACTAATTGATAGTTTAAAATTAAATCGCGGCTGGTTAGGTAATCTAATTGAAATTGCCCTTGGAGCAAGTGCCGGTTCAAAGCCGACCCAAGATTTTATTGACTTAGGTCTTGAACTTAAAACCTTAGCTATAAATGAAAATGGTAAGGTTAAAAGTGATATTTTTATCTCGAGCTTACCGCTTAATAGCTATATGCTCCAAGATTGGCAATTAAGTCATGTACTTTATAAACTTAAACGCATCCTTTTTATTCCGGTAGAAAATAATCCGGAGATCCCTTTAGCACAAAGACGTATTGGTAAAGGGTTTATTTGGTCACCTAATGCACAACAGTTAGCTACTTTGGAGGCTGATTGGAAAAGTATTATGGAGATCATTACACAACGTGATTTTACGGCATTAAAAAGCAATTTAGGAAGTGCTTTGTGTGTACGGGTAAAAGCCTTAAATACCCAACAAAGTAATACTTTTAATGATATAGACCTACATAGTATTAATCTACCTCCTCTATCTTTTTACTTACGTCGTAATTTTGTAAATGAAATTTTACAGTCTGTATATAACTCATGAAATATGATTCAGAACAGCTGGTCATTCTAAAAGGTCTTGAACCGGTACAGCAACGACCAGGAATGTATACTATTACCACTAACCCTAATCACTTACTCCAAGAAGTGCTCGACAACTCTGTCGACGAAGCCATTAACGGTTATGGTAATAAAATCAAAGTTACTCTCTATCCTGATAATAGTATTGAAGTTGCCGATAATGGGCGAGGTATGCCTGTAAACATCCATAAAGAAGAGGGAGTTTCAGGAGTTGAAGTAATTCTGACTCGTCTACATGCTGGTGGTAAATTTAATAATTCTAACTACGGTTTTTCCGGTGGTTTACATGGGGTAGGGGTTACAGTAGTAAATGCCCTTTCAACCAAGTTAGAAGTAACCGTTAAACGTGATGGTAAAGTGTATTTTATGCGCTTTAACCATGGACAACGTGAAGACAAACTTAAAGCTATTGCTAAATGTCCGAATTACGAAACTGGTACAACCGTACGCTTTTGGACAGATCCTAAATACTTCGATAGTGAAAAATTTGATCTAAAATCTTTAGTACAAATTTTCGAAGCTAAAGCTATTCTTGCTCCAGGTTTAGAAATCAACTTTGTCGACTTACAACATAATACCGAACAAGCTTGGCGCTATGAAAAAGGGATGGAAGAATTCTTATTAGCTAATTTAGAACAAGATTTCTTACCTAACCCAGTTTTTACTACTCATGCTAAAGGTGAAAACGAAGAATTAGATCTGTGCTTTGCATGGAAGTTTGAAAGTCCGGTAGTAGTTAGTGAAGCTTTTACGAACTTAATTCCAAATAATTTAGGCGGTACTCATGTTAATGGTCTACGTTCAGGGATTTTAGAAGCCGTAAAAGACTTTTGTCAATTACACGATTTACTTGATAAGAAAACTACTTTAGTTGCTGATGACGTATGGGCTCATTGTAATTACATTCTTTCATTAAAAATGAAAGATGCTCAATTCCAAGGACAAACGAAAGAGAAGTTAACTTCACGTTCAGCTTCGGCCTTTGTAAATAGTCAAGTTAAAGATCTATTTACTATTTGGTTAAACCAAAATACCAACTTAGCTACAGAATTAGTACAAATCTTTATTAACAATGCACGTAATCGTATTGCTAAAGAAAATAAAGTTGTACGGAAAAAAGTAAGTTCGGGACCGCGTTTACCAGGTAAATTAACTGACTGTATTTCTTCAGATCTAAGTCGTACTGAACTGTTTATTGTAGAGGGGAACTCGGCAGGTGGTTCGGCACGTATGGCACGTAACAAAGAAACCCAAGCTATTTTACCTTTACGAGGAAAAATCCTGAATACTTGGGAAGTATCTTCTAATGAAGTGTTAAAAAACAACGAAGTACATGATATTGCCGTTGCTATAGGCTTAGATCCCGATTCTGATGATGTAAGTGGTTTACGCTACGGTAAAATTTGTATTCTTGCCGATGCTGATAGTGATGGTGCACATATTTCAACCTTAATTTGTGCCCTCTTTATGAAGCATTTCCCTAAACTGATTGATGCCGGACATGTATACGTGGCTTTACCACCTTTATTTAGAATTGATGTAGGAGCAAACGTGCATTATGTCCTTGATGAATCTGAGAAAAATGCAGTTCTAAGCAAATACAAAAATAGTAAAAACATTCGCATTACTCGCTTCAAAGGATTAGGAGAAATGAATCCTGATCAATTAAGAGAGACAACTTTAGATCCAAACAATCGTCGCCTTTTACAACTGCGCTGGGATCTAAATGGTAAAGATCCAAAAGACTCGGCTATCAAAATGGTCGATATGCTTTTAGCTAAACGTCGTGCTCCTGATCGTCGTGACTGGTTAGAAGCTAAAGGTGATGTAACTAAAGTTAGCGATTAAATTGTATGACACAGAAACAAGAAGTTATTAATTACGAAGGAGTTGAAGAGTTTGACTTAGCTGCTTATTGTGAAGCTGCCTACTTAAACTATGCTACTTACGTAATCAAAGACCGTGTATTGCCTTACGTTGGAGATGGCTTAAAGCCTGTACAACGTCGTATTATTTATACTATGGCAATTGAAGGCATTAACTCAAAAGAGAAAAAGAAAAAGTCAGCCTATACAGTCGGTCAAGTACTAGGACGTTTCCATCCGCACGGTGATTCAGCCTGTTATGAATCTTTAGTAATAATGGCGCAAAACTTTACATACCGTTATCCGCTCGTAAGTGGACAAGGTAACTTTGGGGAATTATTTAACCCTAAAGGTTTTGCGGCTATGCGTTACACTGAATCTTTTTTAAGTCCGTATAGTACGTGCTTATTAAAAGAGTTAAATAGTGGTAATATTGAGTTCCAGCCCAATTATAACGGTGATGAAGATGAACCTGTATATTTACCAGCCCTCTTACCTAATATTATTTTAAATGGTACTACAGGGATTGCGGTAGGGATGGCAACAGATATTCCTCCGCATAACATTAATGAAGTAGTAGATGCTTGTTGTTTACTAATTAGTAAACCTAAAAGTACGCTCGAAGATATTATGGAGCATATTAAAGGTCCTGATTATCCGTGTGGCGCTGAAATTACTAATAGTAAAGATGAATTATTCCAAATTTACAAAACAGGTAAAGGAACTATTCGTCAACGTGCGGTTTGGCATCAAGAAAAAGATCAAATTATTATTACTGAATTGCCTTACCAATCAGCACCGAGCATTATTCCGCGCATTGCTGAATTAATTCAAAACAAGAAGACGCCACAAATAGAAGATATTCGTGATGACTCTTCTGAAACAGAAACTCGTGTAGTACTACAACTTAAATCTAGTAGAGTTGATGCACAAGCTCTAATGCAGCAACTTTTTGTTTATACCGATTTAGAAAAAACACACCGTGTAAATTTAAATATTATCGGTTTAAACGATAAACCTGCAATTAAATCTTTACTCGAAATTCTCAACGAATGGATTGAGTTTAGAAAACATATTGTTCGTAAAAGATATTTAACGCGTCTAGAAAAAGTTGCTAAAGAACTAACACGTATTGCTGGATTTATTATTGCCTTTAATAATCTTGAACAAGTAATTGCCATTGTACGTAATAGTGCTAAACCTAAAGATGAGTTAATGCAAACTTTTGCCTTAACCGAAGAGCAAGCAACTGCTATTTTAGATTTACGCATTCGTAACTTAGCTAAATTAGAAGAGCAAGCTTTAAGACAACAACAGGCCGAACTTGAAGCTGAACAAAGTTACATTAATGAACTTTTAGGCAGTGAAAGTAAATTTAATCAGCAAGTTAAAAAAGAACTCTTAGAAGCTAAGAAAATCTACGGTAGTGAACGCATTAGTCCAATTGTTGAACGTGAGGCTGCTAAACCTTTAGAAATTACTGAAGAAATTGCAGCCGAAGACGTAACTGTTGTAATTTCACAACGCGGATGGATTCGTTGTGGTCGTGGGCACGAAATTAATCTTGAGAATTTAACTTATCGTAATGGTGATGCCTTCTCACAAATGGTGAAGTGTAAAACCACTGATACGTTATATTTCTTAGATTCTACTGGTCGTAGTTATAATCTTCTAGCTAATGACTTACCAAGTATGCGTGGTTATGGCGAATCTATTACCGGTTTTATTAAATTACCAGACCAAGCCTCTATTGTAGGCATGTTTGTCGCGCAAGAGCAACAACGCATTATTTTAGCGACCAATTCTGGTGATGGCTTTATTGTTAAAGCTGGTGATTTAGCAACTAAAATGAAAGCAGGTAAAGCTATTTTTAGTGTTAAAGAGCAAGCTGAACTTTTAAGTCCAATAGTGCTCCCTGAACAATATTCAGAACAAGCATTACCTGGTACTTATGAACTCTTAACTATTACTAACTTAGGACGTTGCTTAAAATTTGATGTAAATGAAATTCCTGAACGTGCTAAGGGTAGTGGCGTTAAACTAATTACTATCGATAGCAAAGACTTTACAGATAACCGTGAATGGTTAGAATATGTATTTTTAGTTGATAAAGACACTAATATGCAAATTCGTAATGGTAATCGTAAAGTTACAGTTAGTGTAAACGATTTAAATCGTATTAAGAGTTCGCGAGGTAAAAAGGGACGAAATCTGATTAAAGGTTTAAATGCTAATTCAGAAATTTCTCCGCTAACTAAATAGTTATTTTTATCATTCGATATAATTTTTAATCCCCTTAGATCTCTAAGGGGATTAATTTTTGTTAAATGCCGTTATTTGCTACATTTACTTGTGCAATTTTTTATTAATAAAGGTAAAATAAACAACTAGACAAAGATATAATTTAGCAAAATTAGCATAAAAAAGTTTGACCGTAAAATTAACATAATTAAGTTTTCCGCACCTAGTAATTCGGTTTATTTAAATA
>NZ_NRJG01000149.1 GCF_003585935.1 Psittacicella hinzii | reverse complement strand
TTTACTTAAAATTTTATACAGTAAAGACCGAGAGTTAATTCTCTCGGTCTTTAGATCTTAGATCATAAATTAATAAGTTTGCTTTTGTATAACGTATGGACTGATTTTATGTTATACGAACCAATTAGAGGGTATTAGAACAAATTCTAATCTATACGATCTATTCTAGGTTTACTCAAGCTATCTATTTTTACACTACTATATGTATTTTGCTTATGTCGTAGCGCAATATAGGCTTATGGTTGATAGAAATAGATATAGTTAAGTAGCATAAAATACCAACGTCGTACGTTAATGATATATTCAGAAGTTAAACGTCCATTTATCTTACCGTAACGGTGCTTGCTATAACTCATTTCAGGAAGTTTTTGTGCAAGAACTACCCAAGAGTTAGGGTCAAGATTACGTTGTTTTAACCAAGTGCGAGCATCTATAATTTTGGCAATACCTTGATTGTAATTTGAAATAGCATACATATCACGGTCATAACCGGTAATATCTGAAGTAAGATTATTTTTAAAACGCATTAATAATCTTGTACCTTCACGAATAGACTGAGTGGCATCTAATTTATTAGTTACACCTAAAGCTTTGGCACTAGCGTTAGTTAACATCATAAAGCCACTCGGTCCCCATGGGCTAACAGCATTAGGTGTCCAACGTGATTCTTGATAACCTACAGCCATCACAAGACGCCAGTCCATATTAGTCGAATATTGCTGAAACAGACCACTATATTTATTAAATTTAGTTTGCATATTAAGTACAAACTGGCGTGATTCAGCACGTCCAATATTCTCAAGTTGACGTAAGTTATTAAACTTAATTTTATCGTACTGATCGCTTTCTAAAAAGTCGGTTAGAAAGTTATTAAATGAGTCACGTAATTCATTATTTTTAATAAAGAATACGTCATTAATAGTTGCTTGAGTTTGACTGTCAATTAAAACCGGAAAGGTTTTAACTGTTGGATAAAGCTGATTTAGAGCTTTAGCACGATTAGAAGTCGTAATAATATAGTCAACTGCTCTTCCATCAACCCTTTTGTTTTGTCCAACATAGCTATAGAGGACATTTTGATTTACCGGTAATTTCACCGTAGAAAAAGGAAGATTAGGGTAGTCAAATACAGCAGCTTGATAAACTGTGTCAGAATCTGATGGAAAATGCACCGTAGATTTATGATGTTCAGAATAGGCTACAACTACTAGATTTTCAAGTAAATAAGATTGAGTAGCATATTCTGGAGCAACTTTATTAAAATCAGTATTTAAGTTGCCGGCAATTAATTGCACTTCGTCATTATTAAGGGCATTAGCTAAACTAGAAAGAGTATTAAAGATCTTGATATTTAAGGTATAACCTTTTTCATCGGCATAAGCTTTTAGGATTTCATAATCAAGACCTAAGGTCGTTTGGTCATCTTGGATAAAGTAATTAGGGGTTAATACTGCACCAACGACTAATTCAGGTTTAGTAACTTCATCTTCAGCCAAAGCTTTATTGTTGACTAAACTGAAGCTAAGCACACAACTTAATAAGACCAAGAGTTTAAAAATCATTTTATACATATGGCTTACCAAGTAAATTCACCCTAGGGTTATCCTAGGGTGCATTACTATTGAGATTAAAATCTGGATTAAGTAAATTACTCGTCTTACTCTAAATATTAAGTTAAGAGTAAATAAAAGCTTAGGATATGAGCTTATTAGACAAACGTAAGAAGAGTAATTGCACATAGTTAAAAAAGAGTTTTAGATTATAGCAGCATTAGCTGCTATTGGCTAAAATTATATGCTCTTTTCTTAGCGAGTGCATAGTATTTTTTATGTATTGGTAGTAACAAAACTTAGCTTGAAGCTAAATCTTTGCAAAAGATAATTATCAAGGAGTTAATTTGTCTTTAAGTTAATTTTATATAAAGTTCTGAATAATAGAAATAAAAAAATATTTGACATTGCTTAAAGTTCTAGAAATTAACGAGTTATAAGATCGTATTTTATTAATTTGAAGCTTAAGCTGACTTAAAAAAATTTGGTCTTGGGATAAAATGTTTATATAATTTCTTTTCGTGGTTACAAGAGAAAAATGTTAACCACAACTTTATTATGTTGAAAACACTTGGAAAAAAGAACCAAGTTTTTTAACTTAAAGTAAATAGAATTTACCAGTGGCATCTCGTTTATATCGTCAATGCCTGCTTAAGATTGAATTTAGCAGAATTACGAAGTTAAAAAAGACATTAACTTTGCTTTAAAAAATAGGCTTGTTAGTTAAGACTTATTATACGTAGCACTTGCAACAATGATTTTATTGCGCATTTATAACTTAAACCGTATAATATAGAAGTAAAAATCTTAACTATCATCATGTTACAGCCTGAATAATAGACTACTCTTAAGACAGAAGTATAAATTTACTTGAGTTAATAAATATTATTTCTTTGGTTTATTTTACTGTCATATAGAAAGACACGGGTTTGCGAATGCTTAGTACTAGCTTAAAACTAGATAACTGCTTAGCACCTTGGATTCAGGATGCAACACATCAAGAGAAATATCCTATGTTAGGTACTAAAATTGCAGAATTAATGGACTTTCCATCTAGCGTAAGCTTTAAAGTAGTTGGAAAAGGTTCTGAAGCTATACAAGAGGGTATTAAAGAAGTTTTAGAAAAAAATAATGTTACAGATTTTGCTCTAGATTCTAGAGAAAGTCGTAATGGCACTTATACTTCTTATTCAGTTACTCTTCAGGTTCATAGCCCAGAGCAAATGGAAAAATTATATAAAGAATTAGCACAAATTGATCAAGTGCTAATGGTAATTTAATTTTCGCGAGACTGTATACAATGCAGTCTCTTTTTTAATGCTCATAAAACTCCAGTCATTTGGGGCTACTGTACAATCAAATGATTACACCTCAATCAATTTGGGATTACTGTGAGATTATTTAGTGATACCCTAAAATCATTTGGTGCTATCGCATATTGTCTAGAATTATTTTGCCTTAGTTTGTCTTTTTGAGAATTATTAACTTTTGTCAAAAAATTGTTAAGAATCTATAAGTAAAATTAACAAGTTAGAGTTTGCTTTAATCTGTCTTGTTGATTTTTTGTTATAATAGGTAGCGGCTTTAGATAATAAAACCATGCTAAAGCCACACTTAAAATTATGAGGCGCCGATGTTTAAGATAGATAATATCCGGATCGAACAGTTATCTCATAATCTTGAAGAAAAAGTATGGCAACCTAAGCACGCTAGTTTCATTAATAAATTTTTAGCAAATGATTTAGCAGCGGTTGATACAACAACTTCACATTTAACAACTGTAGATTCGTTGCAAGCTCAAGAGTTAACAAAAGATATAAGTAGTAAACTCATTGTTAATTCTATTTCTGCATTGGTAAATTGGCAAGTTAGTTTTAAGCAGATGGTAGATTTTACGCATGCGCGTGATGCTCAAACTGTAGATCAGATTCTTTTGCTGCAACATGAACCTGTGTTTACGCAAGGGATTAATGGTAAAGCTGAACATTTATTACAGCAACAAGCAAATATTCCAGTAATGCAAGCTGATCGTGGTGGGCAAATAACCTATCATGGTCCTAAGCAACAAATTATATATTTACTAATTGATTTTGAGCGTAAGAAAAAACATTATGCAAATTTTGATGTTAAGTTTTATGCGCGCAATATTATTAGTGCCATGGAAAATGCGGTTGTTAATATCCTAACTCATTTAGGATTAAAAAATGTCCACGCTAAACTAGACGCTCCAGGCATTTATGTTGAGCAGAAAAAAATATCATCATTAGGGATTAAAGTAACTCGCCAAGGTACCTATCATGGTATTGCAATTAATTTAGATATGGACTTAGCGCCATTTCATAGTATTAACCCTTGTGGATATGCTGGTCTAGAAATGTGTAATGTTTTAGATTATGTAGATGTGCAAGCTCTACATGCTTTAGGGCTTATTACTGCAGACCAAGTTAAGACCTATACTCATGAAGACCTATATCACTTAATTCAAGAATTAGTAAGTGAATATTTTGTGTCATATATTGCTAAGTGTTTTGCTTATGAGCAAATTTTAGATGGTAAAAATCTAAGCGCAATATAGTTTTCTAGGTTTAGATCGTAAAACAAAAATATTATTGATAATTAACCAACTAAGGTAGTTATACAATGGGTAAAGAGTTTAAAATGGAACGTGGGGTTGGTTACCGTGATGCAGCCAAAACCTCTATTATTCCAGTTAAGAATATCGATCCTAACCAAGAGTTTCTAAAAAAACCTGATTGGTTAAAAATTAAAATTCCTGCTGATAACTCACGTATTCGTGAAATCAAAAGTGCATTAAGAGAAAATAGTCTACACTCGGTATGTGAAGAAGCTTCATGTCCAAACTTACACGAGTGTTTTAGTCATGGTACAGCAACGTTCATGATTCTAGGAGCTATTTGTACACGTCGCTGCCCATTCTGTGATGTGGCACACGGTAAACCATTACCTCCTGATGAAAATGAACCACTACACTTAGCGCAAACAGTACAAGATATGCGCTTAAAATATGTAGTTATAACTTCTGTTGACCGTGACGATTTACGTGATGGCGGTGCTGGTCACTATACTAAAGTAGTAAGTGAAGTTAGACGCTTAAATCCAAATACTAAAGTTGAGATTTTAGTACCAGACTTTAGAGGTCATATTGATCGAGCTCTTGATGAAATCTCTAAAGCTCCACCAGATGTATTCAACCATAACCTTGAGAATGTACCACGTCTATATAAAGAAATTCGTCCAGGTGCAAACTACGAAAAATCTCTTGAGTTATTACGTAAGTTCAAAGAAAGATTCCCTAATGTACCAACTAAATCAGGTTTAATGGTAGGTTTAGGTGAAACTAACGAAGAGTTATACCAAGTAATGCGTGATTTACGTGCTAATGGTGTAACTATGCTTACTATTGGTCAATATTTACAACCTTCACGTTATCACTATCCTGTACAACGTTATGTTCATCCATCTGAGTTAGAGCAAATTCGTAAATATGCGCTTGAATTAGGTTTTGAACATGCTGCTGTAGGTGCTTTTGTACGTTCATCTTATCATGCAGATATGCAAGCTAAAGATATCGTACATAACGAATTAAATGACCCAACAGCTCCGGTAAATAACGTGAAAATTACCGAACTATAAAATTTTTTACTAAAAGGATTGTCTGTGACGATCCTTTTTTATTTATATATGATTAAACAACTTCCACCATTAAGTTTGTACATTCATATTCCATGGTGTGTACAAAAATGTCCTTATTGTGATTTTAATAGTCATGGTATTAAGGCACAGCAAATAGATGCTAATGGTTATTCACCACAGCAAGCTAATATCCCTGAACAAGAATACGTTGAACATTTGTTGCAAGATCTGGAGCAAGATTTAAAATTTGTTCAAGGACGTGAGATATCAAGTATTTTTATCGGTGGCGGTACTCCCTCAATTTTAAATCCTCAAGCCATTGGACAGATTATTGCGGGAGTAAAAGAGCGAGTAAAACTAGCTGCTAATTGTGAAATTACGATGGAAGCTAATCCTGGAACGGTCGATCAAACAAAATTTGCTGGTTTTGTAGAAGCTGGAGTAAATCGTTTATCGATCGGGATACAAAGCTTTAATCCAGAGCATTTAAAAGTTCTAGGACGTATTCATAATACAGAACAAGCTAAATTAGCCGTACAAGCTGCCTTTAAAGCTGGTTTTAAAAATGTTAACGTCGATTTAATGTTTGGATTACCTGGACAAACGGTTGAGCAAGCATTAAGTGATTTAGAGCAAGCTCTTGCTTTACAACCTACACATTTATCTTGGTATCAGTTAACTATAGAACCTCATACCTTATTTGCTTCACAACCACCAGAGCTCCCAGATGATGATTATATTTGGGATATTGAATTAGCTGGTAAGGAACTATTAGAAGCCAATGGCTATCATCAGTATGAAGTTAGTGCTTATGCCAAACAAGGTTATAAATGCCAACATAACCAACATTATTGGCAGTTTCATGATTATTTAGGTATAGGTTGTGGTGCTGCTGGGAAAATTACGACTTTAAATGGTATAATACGAACAACTAAGACAAAACATCCATCAGGATATTTAAAAGGCAAATATTTATATTTAAGTGAAACGGTTAATCCAGAACACTACTTATTTGAATATTTCCTTAACCGTTTTAGACTCTTTTCACCTGTAGAGAAAAAAGACTTTACTTTAGCTACAGGTTTGGTTTCTCAACTAGCGGATCAAGCTTTAGCCAAACATATTAAAAATGGTAATATTAAAGATACGCCTGATAGTTGGGAGTTAACTACAACCGGTCGTAATTTTCTTAACTCAATTTTAGAAGATTTATTACCAGCATAAATTTGGTTTATGTTAATAATGAGTCTTCCTATAAGTAAAGAAGAAAATGCGCACTCGTGGTATCTAAATCATTTAATTTTGCTATGCTAATGTTAGCTATGACTAGGATTATTTTAATTATAGATAATAGCAGCGCTAATCAATATCAAAAGTTAAATTTATTTAGGCATGCCGTAATCGAGTAATTTATATACTTTAAGCAAATGAAACAGCACTTAAATAATAATGAACAAAAATTAGCAGCAGCTAAAAAAGCGCTGGCTTTAGTTCAAGAAAATAAAGTAATAGGTATTGGCTCGGGCTCAACAGTAAATGTTTTTATTAGTTTATTAGCTGAACTACCTTTTAAAATTAAGGGTGCTGTTGCGGCTTCGGTTGAGTCTGAACGTCGATTAAAAGAAATCGGGATTCGTGTTTTTACTCCTAAAGAAGTAGGATCTTTAGACATTTACTTTGATGGAGCTGACGAAGTTACTCCTGAAGGTTATATGACTAAGGGGGGCGGAGCAGCCTTAACACGTGAAAAAATCCTTGCTGCTTTAAGTAACGAATTTATCTGTATGGTAGACCAATCTAAATTAGTGCAATATTTAGGTACTACCTTTGCTCTGCCTTTAGAAGTTATTCCTCTAGCTGAAAGTTTAGTTCTGAATAAGCTTGAACAATTAGGTGGTAAACCTAAAGTTAGAGAAGGTGTGATTACGGATAATGGAAATATTATTATTGACGTTAAAGATTTTGTGATCGAAGATCCACTTGCTCTTGAAGCGCAATTAAATAATATTCCTGGTATAGTAACCAATGGTATTTTTGCCTTTAATAAAGCTAGCCAAATTATTGTTGGCGACAAATAAAAAGACATAAATAAAAACCAAGA
>NZ_NRJG01000148.1 GCF_003585935.1 Psittacicella hinzii | reverse complement strand
TGTCGTTAAGCTTACATTCGCTTTACCAGTAATGTTTGAATTATCTAAAGAGATATTTTCTTTCGCAGTTAAATTTACAACATTAGCCGTAACATTTGCATCAATTACATTTACAGAACCATTTCCTGAATTTAAATTAGCATTAGTAGCATTTACTTTTGTTCCATTGCTTAACGTTAAATTCAAGTTAGAGCTGAGATTTGCATTACCTGTTGCATTAATTGCAGCATTAGATAAAAGCGTACTATTGGTTGAATTTATATTAATATCTGTCGCATTTACTTTAGCACTATCAACCACAACATTAGTACCATTAATATTCGCAATCGTAGCATTAACTAAAGCGCCATTTTGTAATGTTAAATTACCGCCAGTAACGTTCACTACTGGAGAAGCTAATACAGAATTATCAATAGTAGCATTCTCACGACCATTAACATTAACAGCTTGACCTGCAATATTGCTTTGATTTGCAATACTTACATTACCACCATCAACGTTAACTGTATTGCCGGCTGTAACATTGATGCCATCTAAAGATAGATTTCCTTTACTATATACAGCCGCATTATTTGTTGCAACTACAGAAACTCCTTCATTAGATAAAATACTATTTCCTGTAATGTTTAAATTTAAACCAGTAATATTACTATGATTACTAATTACTAAATTTCCAGCTGCAATAAACGTATCTTGCGTACTAGTAACATTAGATCCTGTAATTAATGCATTGTTAGTTACACAAATACTAGTATTAACAGACTCTAACCAAGAATCAGCTAAAGTAAAGTTTGTTACATTTACGGCAACATTATTAGTTGCATTTACTTTAGAGAATTTATTTATCGTTACATTACTACCTACGATATTGGTATTGTTACCAGTAATATTTGAAGCATTAGTTATAGATAAATTTGCTCCACCAATTTTAGTATCATAAGTCGAAGCTAGTGTTGAATTCGTAACGGTAACATTACCACCATCAACTGAAAGGAAGCGAGCTTTAAAATTAGCGTCTTGGATTAAAGTATTATTACCACCATAAACACTTAAATTTGAATCTGCACCTAAGTTAATACGTACATTATCAGAAGTGATAGCTACATTATTAGTTGCACAAACTACTAGGTCACCTTCAGATACCGTTAAGTTAGCATTACTAAAATTAACGTTACCACCAGTAGAATTTAGAACAATATTTGAAGTTGCATTAATATCTGTTGCATTTAAATTAATCGTACCATTAGTTGTACAAATGGTTACATTTTTACCATCAATGTCTGTTGATGTTGCATTGTATGTATTTGCAATAATACTGATATTTGCTGTAGTCGAACCATTCAGGGTAGAATTTACCATGTCTAAAGAGGCATGGTTGTTATTGTAACTAAAGCCTTTTGTTACATTTACTGTCGTGTTACTAAATAACGTACTGTGGGTATTAATTACCCCTTTATCACGACCAATGTCTGTTCTTAAAGTAAAGGTTGCCGCATCAACTGACGAATTAGTTAATTTAGCATTACCGTTATAACGAATATCTAACTCTGAATTTACAGAACTGAAAGTGGCATTATCTGCAATAAAATCACCAAGTGTAGTCGCACGAATATATGATTTATTACTGTCAGTAGAGGTAAATCTAGAATTTGATAGATTTACTGTATAGTTTAGCGTTGTATATTTAGTGTTACCATTTTCTTCATATGTACCAATAGTATAGTTCGTTGCGGTTACTACTGAATTGGTAAAAATAAAATCCTTTTGCGAAACAATCGTTAGTTTATTACCAGTAAAATTAAAGGTAGAATTCGTAATATTTAACCAGCCACCAGTCGAGTAAAGAGTAAAGAAACGGCGATCTGAGTAAATATAAACGTTATGAGCTGTAATATTCCCATCAACCCCGATTGTTACATCCGTTGTTTTTAGTTGATTATTAATAAATGAATCTGGTACAGAATTGGCTTGGATTTGATTTAATATAATACCTTGATACCAAGATGCAGGAGTTGAACCACAAGTCGTAGCAGAGCTATTAACAATGGTAAAATCAAATGGGTCAATAAACCATTGACCAGTATACTCTTTCCCTTTTTGAGAAACGGTTTCTACGTTAAAGCTGTCGTCAAAAGCAATATATTTCGCAGAAGTTTCAAGATAACCACCTTTACCTTTTTCGGATTTAGCTAAAAAACTACCTCCAATATAAGCTTGATTACCCCATACTGCTACTTTACCGGCGTCATTTGTTGCTGATACATTTACAACAGAACCGGCTGCAACATAAGTAGTATTTGCTAATTTTAAATTACCAGCACCTTTAAAATCCCCTCCAAGATACACTTCTCCGCCAGTAACGCCAGAAGCATTAATCTCAGAATGATCTTCAATAACTACTTGGTCTCCTAATACTTTAACCGTACCACCTTTGACAACTGAGTTGCTTACATTAATAGTTCCGTTATTTACTACTAGACCTGTATTATTAGTCCCTAAAGATAACGCATCTTCATTATTAAAGCTTGTGCTTACGTTCTCTGAAGCTCCATATAATACTACTTCACCATTGGCATTAATTGTTGCTGAATTTGCTGATGAACCGTAATTCGACATAATATCAGCAAATTCGGTTGCAGAAGTATAACCATTAACTACTTTATTTGCAGCAATACTTACATTTTTAGCTACAATTGAACCTAAGTTTACTGCTTTATTACCCGCAGTTACTGTATATGTAATGTGTGGATTTGTAAAATCTGAAATGGTAATTGAATTACCGGCTAAAAGGTAAACAGTGCCATTTTTAGCTTCTAAAGCACCATTATTTACAACCAGCCCCCCAATTAAAGCTAAAGTACCATTTTCTTGAACTTTAATCATCCCTTGGTTAATTACCGCAGCTATAGCTCTATCTTTCTCTTGATTAAAAACGTAATTACCATTGATAAAATCTTTATCAGTAATATCAAGAGTAGAGGTTACTAACCCAGATACATCAACATGAGAGTTCTTACCAAATACCACACCAGCTGGGTTTACAATAAACACCACACCGTTAGATTTTAACTGCCCTAAAATTTGTGAAACACTACCACCTAGAACGCGGTTAAGTACAGCAGCATTCGAAGATTTTTGAATAAACTCAACAATTTCTTCCTGATTAATATTAAATTTATTCCAATTTAAAATCGTTTTATCTGTCGACGTTGTAATTTGCGTTAAATTACCTACTTGTGAAAGCACAGCCGTACCACATACAATGTCCATACCTGTACGGGCATCACTTGCTAATGCTTGAGTATCAACTAAACCTAAAGATAAAATTGCCCCTAAACCAGCCACTAAGCTTGTTGTAAGGTTACGCGAATTCTTATTAGTTGTAACTTGCTCACTTGCTGCTGCATTTACTAACGTAGAATCTACGCTAGTTGCTGCCGAGCCTTTTTCTGCAGCTTTTGCTAGTTCTGAAGTTACTACAACTTGTTGTTTTGCCTTGCTAAATTTTAATTTAAAAACTTTATTCATATACAATCACTTGATTATGTTAGGTGGTTACCAAAGTTATTATCTGTTGGCACTTACCCAACAGTAACCATAATTAATTTTGTACTAATTAAAACTTAAGATGCATTGAGAGAATTGATTGTTTCTTAAGTGTTCATGCATGCAAAAAGCAGCAATAGATGCTGCTTGAAACTTAAGTACTATGTATAAATAAAGTCATCTCATCAAAAAAGCGTGAATTTAAGAGCCACTTAAATAGGGAATGTTTTTAGTACTTGCCTTTACTAAAAAGGAAACGCTTTCTTGGTACAAGCGCGGCTACTAACCAGTTACTATAAGCCAAAATTAAGATTTGCCATAGACTTAGTTATTTACTCCAGTCATATCTAAATTCATGAATAAACATGGAATAAGGCAAAAATTGTTCCTAAGATCTTAGGAACTATAATTTGAGCTTATATTAAATTAATAATAGTATCTAGAGAAAAGAGAAAATGATAAAAACAAAATATTATTAATTTAATAAGTAAAAAGCGCTTATCATTGCAATATACATGCAAAATTACTAGATAGTTTCTTGCCAAGAACATATCGCAGCAATTCGATACCAATGATGAGGATTTGTCGTTGTTTGTGTTTACATAGTGCCTAAAAGAGCATACAATTAAGCGAGAGGATTTGTTATCTATTAGAGTTTGCCTTAGCAAACTCTAATATTAAGAGCGCTCTTAATATTTTTTGTCCAGCCAATTGCAAAGCAATCGCTTGCAAAAATGCCCTTGTTAAAAATAACAAATGCCTGCTCAAAAAACGATCTTGTTGTGATCTTTGCTTTAGACAAATAAAATATAAAAAAGTTTTAGAAAAATACGATTTTTGTAGTAAATACTAGGTAAAAATACATATTCAAGCTTCTACGCTAATGAATTTTAGTTATATCTAAAAAATTGCGATCAGTTTATGCGAGATTTGCGCATTATTAACCTAAATATCAAATAGATATAAAACAATTTATCATTTAAAAGCCCGAAATTCTCTTTGCAATTTTTATATTATCTCTGTCATCTTACTTTTTGCCTGTAGTAAGCCGAAGATCATTTTTAATTTCACGCTAAATATTAATTATTTATAGTTAACGTTAATCACTTATCGCTAAAGATTAACCAGTTGGAGTTAAAGATTAACCTCTTGTTTTTAAAGATTAATTACTTGTAACTAAATTAATTACTTGTTTTTGCGTTGTATTTTTGAGTAGTGAAGATAAGTTTTTGCCAGTAATTTTGGTAATCTCTCAAGTTACACGTGCGCCATAAGTAATACCCTACCCACAACTATCAAAAATACACAACTCCCAGCAAGTAATAACTTCAACCATTATTTAAATTAGTCTTAATTTTCAACTTATAAGATAGATAAGTGGTTGAGATTTAGCGTTTATCGAGCAATTTTTATATAAATATATCGCCAAGAAAAGATAAATCAATAGCGGCTGCGAATATTTTTAGTCATACCTAAATTAATCCTCATTTGACAAGCTAATTCTAAGAGTTGGTAAGAAAGTAGGTACAAAAATAACCCCTTGCCTCCACCAATCTTAACTACAGAACTCAACGCTCTTGCAAGTAAGAAAATCCTTACCTTACATACTCTCCATACCCTCTGTAATATTTAAGGATAGAAATTCCTAACCCAAATTGCCAAGAGCCACAAACAGCAAAATCCTATCTGTCCTTAACTCTGAAAGCTAAAGACTGACTAGGATTTGAGTTATCGTTTGCTTATTAGTTGTAGTAAACGTAATTGCTCTAAGACTCTCTAAGAGCACTTAATAGGCTTAACTTAATAGGCTTATTAGAATGCCTAGCTTAGTTGCAGCACATTCCATAACTAATTCTGAACTTTTAATTAAAACTTAGTTTATTTTATTACTGCTGACAACCACCTACTATTTTTTTAATCCAAAACCAGTAATGTGCAAGCCTAAGCGTTTATAAACTCTTCTAATTTCTTGTATCGCTTGATCTGAAGTATCATAATCAGCATTTACTTGGAAATTAACTAAAGCTTGTGCTCGCGCCTTATTACCTTGCAACACAGCATTTTCAAAAGCTTGCGATAAATTTGCTACAGCTTGCTGTGTCGCACTAAGGTATTTACCACCATGTCGAATTAAATTATGTTCAGCCATGACATACTTTACCTAACTCTTCATCCCATTCATCATCTTTTAGGGTGAACATAGCTTTCATACACTGATCTACACTATACTTAAACTGCTCAAGTGCTCTATTTTGATACTTCCCATTTACAACGCTTCCTTGGTTAGGAAAATGAACGTAAAAGTTAAATGCAAAAGCAGAAAAGAGCTGTGTAACCGCTGCACCTGTGTTTTTATATTCTCGAGAAATATAACGCAAAGTATCTATTACATAGTTTATTTGCTTGTCTACTAAAGCTTTGTTTGCATAGTAATAATTTAGAGTTGCTTGAATTTGTTGGTTACGAGCTTGAGCTGGTAGTATTTGAGAACTAGCGGTAAAAACAACTATTCCACCAACAATACTACCTAATACACGCATTAAACACACTGTACGTTTCATCAGGAAACTCCTAGATATTAAGTTGAGATATTCTTATAAAATAGCTTCTTTAGAGGTATTTTAAAAAATCTTTACAGCTATTTTTTTTCTATTGCCCTTTAATCACTGTATAACCATAAGGTTGAAGTAACTGGTTCAGATTGTCTACAGCTTGATCTTCAAAACCATAATCTGCCGCGTACAGGATCTTAAAAGGTACTAATTTTTGTGCTTCAGTATAAAGTAAGCTATCTTGATAGTATTTATATTGATCTAGCCAATTCTTTAACTGACGTTGCTGAGAATTTAATAATGGTTCTTGCACTTCTTGTAAAAGAATATATTTATACATCAAAACATTATGATTGAAATACCCAACATTACCATGATATAACAGGGCGAAGAAGATAAAAGGATCACAAATTCTGCTTACTTTATAACTAAAATTAGCTTTGCCTGGTTTATAAAGATTAGTACAAAGATTTACCACTCTGTTAAGTTGCTCTAATGGATAATTACGATATTTTCCCTTTACAATCTTTCCTTTATTTACAAAAGTACTCTCAAACTCAATTGCATAAGAATAATAAACTTCAGAATTTGTAATAACTGTAGAACCTGCTAGTGTTTTTAAAGCTACTGTAGTGTTATTTATAAAATTGGTAAGCTTTATTACTAATGATTTATTCTGATTAAAATAGTTCAGCACAGCTTGTTCAGCTTTAGTTGGAGCGGCATGAGCTTGCTGCACACCAACATTTGGCACAAGCAAAGATAGGCAGGTTAAACTTCCAGCTACTAAACGAGTAAAGGGTTGATATTTCATAGAGAAAATCCTTAAATTAAGGTTGAGACTATAATTCCATTATAGCAATAAATTCTCGATTAAATTCACACCATGGTAGCACCTGCACCTCTCTCCGAAATATAAGTTAGTAGAAGCATAAGTTGTAAGAAACCACAGATGCCAACACCAGCGACGGCACAAATACCTATTACCAGAACCACAGATTTTACTGATTATTTTTTACCTCCTCCCTTTTTACACACTTTTTTTGAGTTACGTATATGCAAAATCCTACTTTGCAAGCTAAAGTTAGCTTTATCTTGCTAAGTAGGATTTTTCTCTATAAGTTGGATTTTTCTCTAAAAATCTAATTGCTGTTCAGATAACCTTCAACAATGTAAAAGCTATGCTTGTAAGCATCTCTTTACTCAAAACTCGTAACCTTTAAGTCAACCAGAGCATAAGCATTTCTAATTAAAGCGAGTGCCGGTTCGGTTTTTAAGAAATTAAGTTTTAAACTAAAGTTAACTAGCTTTTGTGCTTGTTCATACTTACCTTCTTGCATTTTGGTGACAAAGTCTTTAGCTAGAGCGGCTACTTCTTGTTGTTGTGCGGTTAAAGGTTCTTTTGGAGCTTTAGCGTATTCATTTTCAAGGTACACCACTTGATAAGCAAAGTTACTAAAGTTACTTTGATAAGTGATATCTAGATGGATATAAGGATTACAGATATACTTTAATTCTTTATCCCACTTAGCAGTTTCCCCTTTACCTATATAAAAAGCTTGATGACATAAACCGACTATTTCTGCAAGTTGGTTGAGTACTGGATTGTCATACTTCCCATTAACTACTCGCGCTTGGGTACGATATTCCAAGAAGAACATTACCGGATAGGTATTAATAATCTCCATTACCGTAGCACCAGTTTTACCATACTTTTCCTTTAAATAGGTAATACTACCAATAATATATTCAGCAAGTTTATCAACTTGCGCTTTATGTTGTTGATAGTACTTAATTACTTTTTGTTCTGCTGGACTACGAGCTGGTTCGCTCTGCGCTTGCACACTCCCTGCTAGAGCTGATAAAGCCGCTAAACAACCGGCAAATTTTGCCACGAAAGTTAATTTTCCTTGCATATCCAATCCTTGTTATAAGTTGAGAATCTTAATAATGGTCTTTACTTATACATTATAACAAGAGCAGCATTTATTATCGTTCTAGCGGTAACTAAGTCTTATCTTTTAGCGAGCAAAAGCAAGTTGAAATTTGTAAAGCCTTGCCATAGTTTAGAGATCATCGACAAATGGTAGAGAAAAGCTCTCTACTTGAGAAAAGGCATGAGCTGTACCCCAAGACCTGCTTCCTTTTCCTCTTCCTTATACTATTCCTCTTCCCTTTACTATTCCTTTTCCTCTTCATTTTCCTATTACTCTTACTCTCCTCTTACATTTCTCTTACAAAACCCACAGTAAAAAGCAGTAGAGAAAACTCTACTGCTAAGTGGTTAAAAGTAAAAAGTACGAATAGACAATCTGGATTTAAGCAGTGTATCTCACTTAGGATAATTATTCATGACTACCACTATAGTCATAACTCTTGATGCAAGCTGTAACTGTAAGCAGTTGCTTATAAACGGGAATCCCATAAAATATAACGCTTAAATCCAGATAAAGGGGTAAGTCAAAAGCAGAATATGCGTTAAATATCTCAGGGCAAGTTAACGCATATTCTGTACTCGACTATAAAAAGGAATAAGATTTATGGCTTATTAAAAGGTTTATCATTCCTAAAAAAACGAGTTTTAGGTAGAGATCTATATGAAAAAGTGTGCGCTTATTAACTCATTGTTACTTAGCTTTACTTGGGAGAATATAAAACTCTGAGTTTTATATACGCGCAAGGGGAGACTATATCAATCTCCCCTTGCTTAAAATTATAAAACAAAATTTAACAATTTAGATAAATATTTTTCACAGAAAGGAAAAAAGTTTTACAACTTTTTACGTAGATAATCGTACTTTGTTACACGCTTCTATTCCTTACTACAAATAGGCAATGCGATTTAACCACTGATAATCTCTAGCACTGAACAGGTTTACTCTTCTAAAGCGTTACGCAAAATTAGTGAATTTAATATTTATTCATGACGATAAAATTTTTTCACGTTATCAAGCACATCTTACATTAGGTAAAGCATGTTAGAACAAACT
>NZ_NRJG01000147.1 GCF_003585935.1 Psittacicella hinzii | reverse complement strand
GGCGATGCCTGCTTTTTTACAATTAAATTCTAAAAATTAGAATGCTAATTTAGCACCTACAGTGAATGCTTTATGTTTAAGAGTTGCTTTAGAAACTTCATTTGTAGATACAGTTCTGTATTTTAATGAATCACGAGAGTAAACACCTTCTACAAAAACTGTAGCCTTAGCTGTTTTGTAAGTGTAAACGTCAGATTGTAGACCGAATGCTAAATTAACAGCTTTGCTCTTAACACGAGTATCTGAACCGTGATCTTTAGTTTGTACATAAGCTACATTTAAGAATGGTTGTGCATATTGGAAACCAGTATAAGTAGCTTTGGCAGCTAAAGACCAAGCTTTAGTTTTGTATAAATCTGTGTTAGCGCGTTTTTGGTGTTCAAATGCAACGTCAGCACCTAAAGTGAAGTCTTTAACTAGACCATCGTTGTAGAATGCTAAATCGTATGAATTATAAGTAGTTGTAGTTGTATAATCAGCACGATCACGAGTATTAGCGTAAACGAATACTACGTGGTTGCCTGATAAATCATAAGTTAATTTAACAGCTACTTGTTTAGTGTAATCTGTTTGAGACTCTTTAGTTTCACCATAAGATACAGCACCAGATACACCATACACTACTGGAGCTTTGTAAGTGATTACTGAATCAAATTCACCAGTTGTAGCTGAGAAAGCTGTAAATGGTTTATTTGTATTGTATACGTCGTATTCTAAATCATTGTTGAAACGGTCATCTGCTACAGTAACATATTTACCATATAACACTGAACCTAAAGTTGAGTGTGATAATTGAACGTAAGCACGGTTCACATCAACACCTTGACGCGTGTGAGATTTTTGTCTTGCTACACCAGTTTGTTTTTCATTTAAGTAATCAAATGTAGTTTGGAAACGAGTGTAGAAAGAGTAAGTTAAGTTGTTTGAATCAGTGATAGCACCGTAAACACCAAAACGTAAACGACCTTCGTTTAATTTAGTAACGTCTTTAGTTGTTTTGTTGTCAGTTCTATCTTTAATTCTTTCAACAGCTTTAGTGTAGTTGTAACGTGCTTCAGCAAAAACACCTAAGTTTGCGCTTGATGAACCATTAGAGTACGAATATACATTCGTGTTTGCAAATGCAGAAGTAGCTACACCAGCTACGGCTAATGCTAATAATGTTTTTTTCATGTGTAAACCTGTATAGCGACTAATGAATAGTCGTCCTTATGTACTTACTATTGTTAAAGTAAGAGAAAGGAGCAATGCTCCTCTCACTTACAAATCTTATATTTTTTTATCTAATAAATATTAGAAAGAAACTTTAAGACCAGCTGCTAAATCTAACTGTTTAAGTTTTGATTTTGATTCTTTTTCTTTAGCGTGTAAGTATACACCTTCACCGAATAGACGTACGTTTACGTATTCGTTTTTATATACATCTGATTGAACACCTAAGTATGCACCATAAGCTTTAACATCAGTTGAAACATCTTTGATTTTTTGGAATGTTGCACCAGCATATGGTTGGAAGTATTGATTTAGAGTGTAAGCTGTTTTAACAACAAAAGTATTGCATTTTTTAGTGTTAACTGTGTTTTCTGCAGCTGTGCCATCTTTATATTGTACACGTACGTAATCGTATGCTGCTGCAACAACCCAACTTGGATTAATTTGTTGAGCTACTGCTAATTGGAAACCCTTAGCTTTATTAACGTTTAGACCATTTAAACGTTGTTTTTGGAACGCTACAGTACCTTGAATAGTTGTACCTGTTGATAATGAGTAGATACCGTTAAGAGCGTTTTGAACTGAACGATCTGCACCTGAATTTAAATTAACGATAGGATCTTGTTTACGGCTAGCAGTGTTGTTTGAGTATGAGTAGTTAGCTATAAAGTTACCAAATGTAGGAGTTGTATAACGAACACCTTTTACTGTATCAGTGTCGAATACATAGTCAAAACCAGTGTTGAAATCTAAGTATTCTAAATCGCTACCAGCAGCATCATCGGCAACAGTAGAGAAACGACCTAATGCTAAACGTCCAAAGTTGTCGTTTGCTAAGTAAACATTAGCGTATTTGAAGTAGAAGTACTGAGTTTTGTTACCTTTGTGAACTTTAGTAGTTACGTTAGTGCTGTATGCTTTTTCTTTTGAGTAGAAATCGTTATAGAAGTCGTTTTGTAAACGAGCAGCGAAACCAAATGCAGTTGAATCAGCTACACGGAAATCACCACCGAAGTTTAAACGATAACGAGCTACTGCACCGTCAACTGTAGTTTTAGATTCTTTTACAGATTTTGTTTTGATAGTTGCTTCTTTATCAGTATATACGTAACGAACATAACCACCAACCCATAAGTTAGCATTTTCTGATTTATATACTGATACGTTAGCAAATGCTGAACCTACTACAGCAGCTAATGCTAATGATAATAAATTCTTTTTCATATGAACCCTATATATTTATATCAACTAATCTAATAGTTGAAACCAAAATTTATTTGTGTATTTTGGTTGAGTTGAACTAATTTTGTACTACATAGTTAAAAACTACTAGTACGTCCAAACAATTCTTTTTAATGCAACCCTAATGTTTCTACTAAATCTATAGTGCG
>NZ_NRJG01000146.1 GCF_003585935.1 Psittacicella hinzii | reverse complement strand
AGTTTACACTTCATAACCTTACAAGCTACTCAAGTTTAAATTAGTAAAAGATACTGGCGTAAATAATTATTGCTTAAGCTAAAGAAGATTTTAAGCCTAATTATCGCTAACTATTGCCACTATTAAACTAATACTAATTTTAGGCAAAACTGTAAAAATTTAAAAGTTAGAGCTTAACTTATGCTAAAATATGCAACGAAATAAATAGAGAATTTTCCTTAATTTTAGCTTTGCTGAAAATTTAAATCACTATAATTTTCTTGATAAATTTGTGAAACTCTTTTTATTTTACTATCGCATTAAGTTTCACTGTGAAGTCGCTTAATGCCCGGATTATATAAATACGAACTCTATTGTTGTTACGATTAGCGTCAAAGTAATTACTTACGCTATTCAACCAAGAATAACATACTCTAGTCATCTATGGAGTTCAACATCTTTTCTTATTTAGACTTCTGCTAATAATTTGGAGAGCATTATAATGTCTGAGATTAGAAGACGCCGTACGAAAATTGTTTGTACAATGGGTCCATCAACTGATGCTGGTGATAACTTAGAAAAAATCATCGCAGCAGGTGCTAACGTAGTTCGTATGAATTTTAGCCACGGTTCACCTGAAGAACACATTGAACGTGCTGAACGTGTTCGCTCAATTGCAAAAAAATTAGGACGTGAAGTTGCTATTCTAGGTGACTTACAAGGACCCAAAATCCGAGTGTCTACTTTCAAAGATGACAAAAAAATCCACTTAAATGTTGGTGACAAATTTATTCTTGACTCAACTTTAGGTCGTGGCGAAGGTACACAAGAAGCAGTTGGTATTGACTATAAAGAATTACCAAAAGACGTAGTACCAGGTGATATCCTTTTATTAAACGACGGTTATGTACAATTAGTAGTAGATGCTACTGACGGTATCCGTGTACAATGTACGACTATCGTTGCTGGTCCATTATCTAACAATAAAGGAATCAACAAAAAAGGTGGTGGTTTAACTGCTCCAGCATTAACTGCTAAAGACCGTGAAGACATTAAATTAGCGGCTCGTATTGGTGTTGAATACTTAGCGGTATCATTCCCACGTACAGGTGCTGACTTAGATTTAGCACGTAGCCTAGCTGAAGAAGCTGGTTTATATGCGAAAATCGTTGCTAAAGTAGAACGTGCTGAAGCTGTAGCTACAGTTGAAGCTATGGACGACGTGATTCGTGCTTCTGACGTAATCATGGTTGCGCGTGGTGACTTAGCGGTTGAAATCGGTGATGCAGAATTACCAGCTGTACAAAAATTACTAATCGAACGTTGTCGTGCACACGGTAAAGTAATCATTACTGCTACCCAAATGATGGAATCAATGATCAAAAACCCATTCCCAACACGTGCAGAAGTTATGGACGTGGCGAATGCGATCATTGACGGTACTGACGCAGTGATGACTTCAGCTGAAACAGCTGCAGGTGATTACCCAGCAGAAACAGTTCGTACAATGGTAGAAGTTGCTTTAGGTGCGGAAAAATTACCTTCAGTTTCAACTACACACGTAATTGAAAGCGAATTCACTTCAATCGAAGAGTCTATTGCGATTTCAGCTGCTCACTTAGGTAACCACTTACCAGGTGTTAAAGGTATCATTACTATGACTACTTCAGGTCGTACAGCATTATTAACATCTCGTGTAAACTCTTCATTACCAATTTACGCTTTATCTAAAAACCAAACTGTATTACGTACATGTGCTTTATACCGTGGTGTTTACCCTTACTTCTTTGATGGTAACACTCGTTCAAACGAAGGTATTCGTACAGCAATTAATATGTTACGTGATAAAGGCTTATTCAGCAAAGGTGATAAAGTTATCGTAACTTCAGGTGATGCTGAAACTTTAGGTTCTACAAACTGCGCTCGCGTATTAATCGTAGACTAATTAAGAATTACAATTTACTCCAAACAAAAAAATAGACCTTTAACGAGGTCTATTTTTTTATGCTTTATTTTAGGCTAAATCTTCAGTTGCTTTTGTTTTAGCTAGTGACGTTCACAAAGTGGTATTTCGCTGCTTTGTTAATCTTAATCGATAAAGATTCTGGTAAGAGCTCAAGCATTTCAATATAGCTTGGATCATCGGCTAGAATATCTTGATATGTCATCACATACTGTCCTGCTATAGCAGCATATAAAAGTACTGATGATTGAATGCCATGGAACATAATTTGTTTTTCGGCATTAGCAAATGCTTCTTGATCTAAGCTTACATGATTAGGAATTTCTTGAGCGACTAAGCCTAAATTATTAACTTGTTCTAAGATTTGTTGACGTACTTCTTGAGAGCTGGCTGGGTGGAATTTATACTGCACATATTTAATCCCTTGGTCATACACGCGCTTAAAAATTTCCACTTGTGATTTAACAAAGTTATCCTCTGCAATAAATTTCCCTTTTTCAGCTTCTAAGACTACTACATTTATATAGTGAGCAATATCGGCAGGGTCTTTTACTCGTGCTTGATATTCTTTATCATTAGCCAGTTGCGGATTGGTTAATAATTGCTCTTGTTGGTGCTTAATTAAATAAGATTGGTATTCAGGATTTTTTAGTGAACTAATATCAAGTAATACTTTTTCTACATTTACAAGAGAATCGTAATAAGGTAAGAGCCAGAAAGCTTCGTCACTTAGAGCATAACACTTTTTAATTTTACTCTCGCTTTCTTCTTCAGCAAGTAAGTAACTATAGTAAGTATTACGTTGTTCAATGCCTGTTTTATCGAGCGCAAAAATCGGAGTTTTCTCTTCTTCAAGGAACGATTCACTATACATATAGTTTACATAGTGTAAAGTACCTTCTTCGATTAGATTAACTTCTACACACTCTGGAGATTTTACTAAGGCATAAACCATATCAATGGTTAAGTGTGCGACATAAAGTGAAAACTCGCGCGTAGTGCGTATACGTTCAATGCTCCCACCATAACTTAGCTCTGATAATACTTGAGCATCTTCTCCGGTGATTAACGTTTGTACCGCTTGAATCACCGCACGCTCTAAAAGAATATATCCCCAACGTTGCGTAATAAATTTACCACGCTCATGGCTAGTTAACCAATAGTTATCCACAAAGAGAATTTGTTGATCGGGAACAAGACCTTTTACTAAATCGTAAGCGTTTTCACGAATAATTAAATATACATCTTCACGTGGCAGATTAGCTTGTTCGATGGTTAATTTGGTAGTTACGGCTGTAATTGGACTGTGCACAAAGAAAATATGAGCACGAGGTAAAGTTGGTTTAGTCATAATATACAACGCAAGATTCTGATTAGCTATTTTTGCCTATAGAATACCACATAAAGGCGGCACATACCTAAATATGAGCCATAAAAAAGACATTAGAGATTATCTAATGTCTTTTTTATTTACTTATGCTGGAGTGTTAGCAGCTTTATGGTTTACACGTTTTTGACAAACGGTATATAAATAATAGCTTAACACTACTAACAAACTAAAAATACCCATTACCATAAGCATGGTATAGCCACGATATGGATCTATACGTTGGGCAATAGCAGTAACTACTCCTGGTAAAATCCAACGAGAAATATTTACTAAACTCGAAGCTGTACCTGAATGACGATAGTGCATTTCTAGATAAAGAGCAATCGCATTTAAGAAGATTAACGGACTTGCTGACATTCCTAACATAATGCCAAACAGAATACCGTAAAAACCTATACCAAATGCTGGAGCAATAACGTTAAATAGACCAGCCATTAATGTCCACCCCATGCCGATTAAGAGTAATTTTTGCGGCGATAAGTATTTAACCATTTTAGTGTTAAAAATGTTAAATAGACTTTGAGTCACAATATTAATCATAAATAGGTAAGGGAACACTTGTTCACTAATGCCGTAGAATTTTTGGAATACGCCTGATGCCATAGATACGTATGCAAAGATTACACACGAAGAAGATGACATAAGCATAATTAACCAAAATGAACGACCATCAGCAATAATGCCCCCCATAGTTTTAAACGTATGTTTAAAATCAATTTTACGTTTAAACGCTGGGTTAATCGTTTCAGGAATTAACTTCATGAACAGAGCTAAACATACTAAGCTTAAAGCTCCAATACTATAGAAAATATAGTGCCATGAACTTAAAACTGCGATATATGAACCAATTAATGGCGCTAAGAATGGCGCAGCAAAGAAGATTAAAGTAATAATCCCGTTAATGCGCACAAAGTCTACGGTTTCATAGATATCACGCAAGATCGAGGTAGAAGTAACAATAATGGCAGCACAGAAAAAGCCTTGAATAAAGCGTAAGGTATACAGAGCCATTAAGTCATCAATATTAGCAATAATTGCAGACGAAACCGCTAAGAGCGCATAAGCAACACAAGTAATACCTTTACGTCCAATGGCATCAGCTAAAGGACCAAACAGCAATTGCCCTAAGGCGATCCCTATAAAGTAAATGGATAAAGAAAACTCAATATCACTTAAACCTACTTGATACTCATTTGCCATTTTAGGAAATGCACTTAAGTACATGTCAATACAAAATGGTAAGAGCATCGAGCTTAAGGAGAAAGTTAGAATTACTAACCATTGTCCAGGTAGCTTACTTTGAATATATTTTTTATGCTGGTGATCTAGTTGTTCAATATTATCTTTAGGAGATAAAACATGACTAACTTCTTTTAGATCAGGATCTTGTGCTTTATTATGCCCTTGATAACTTTGAGCAGCTGATAATGAATCAGCAAACTCATGATATTCTTGGAGTTTTTTCTCCATTAGCTCACGACGTTGTTGATTAATAGTTTCAACATTCGTTTGCGCTAGTAATTCTGCCATTTTTTGGCGAATTTGTTCAGAGCTTAAAATTGTTTGTTGGTAGTTATTTGTCATAAATAATTATTCTGCTATTTAAAAAAGCTTTGTAATTATACCTAAAATTATGAGAAGTAAGAAAAAATATTTGCAACAAAGAAAGCCAAAAAGGTCTCCCTTTCTGGCTTAAATAGAAAATTTAGTCATTGGTACGTGGAAATTTAGTACGACGCTCTTGAACAGCAGCCGCAAGAGTTGCTAATAACTCTTCAGTAGTTTCCCAACTTACACAACCATCGGTAATAGATTTACCATACTCTAAAGAATTAATATTGTCTTCAGTTAAATCTTGACGACCTTCTTTTAAGTGTGATTCAATCATTACCCCATTAATATGGTATGAACCATTTTTAATTTGGTTTGCAATATCAGCACAGACAATACTTTGACGACGGTAATCTTTTGATGAGTTGGCGTGTGAACAGTCAACCATTACCGCAGGAGTAAATGGAGTTTTTTCTAACTCATTTACCACTTTTTGTACAGACTCGGCATCATAGTTAGTACCGTTCGAACCACCACGTAAAATTACGTGTACGTCGTGGTTACCAGTTGTCTCAATAATTGCCACTTGCCCAAACTTAGTAATACCTAAAAACGTGTGTGGGTAAGACGCTGATACCATGGCATCAACCGCAACTTGTACTGAACCTGTAGTCGCATTTTTAAAGCCAATTGGGCATGATAAACCTGAAGCTAATTCACGGTGTAATTGTGATTCAGTAGTACGTGCACCAATAGCACCCCAAGACATTAAGTCAGCAATATACTGTGGTGACATTGTATCTAAAAACTCACCAGCTGTAGGTACACCTAATTCATTAATGTCTACAAGGATTTTACGACCTAAAGCAATACCATCATTAATTTGATAAGTATTGTTTAAATAAGGGTCATTAATTAAACCTTTCCAACCAACTGTAGTTCTTGGTTTTTCAAAGTATACACGCATTACAATACATAAAGTATCGCGATACTTCTCAATTTCGGTTTTTAAGCGTTTAGCGTATTCTTCGGCAGCTTTAACATCGTGAATCGAACATGGTCCAATAATTACTAATAGACGATCATCTTTACCATGCAGGATGTTTGCTACTTCAATACGTGTCTTAGCTACGCGATCAACTCCTTCTTTAGAAAGAGGGAATCTTTCAATAATTGATACAGGTGATAACATATCACGAATTTTCTTAACTCGGATATTATCGTTAGTAAAATTTAAATCACCTTTTTTTGAAATTGTTGCAGTTGACATAGATAAAAAATACCTCTAAGACAGAGGTTTAACTCATATATTAGTTAATACAAGCTTTATATACAATAAAGCACCTCAAACTTCGAGGCACTACAATTACGACACTTATATTTTAACAAATAAAGCAAGCCTTTGCTAACTTTTACAAAATCTTGGTTTGGCAAAATTAGCAAAGGCTGCAATTAGGGATAAGATAAAAATTAATCGTGAGTTGATTATCAAGAAAAGCAATGACACTAAACTCAACGGAACTAATTACTTGCTAGACTGTCAAACTAGTTGATAGTCTATCTAACTTAAGCAATTACTGCTCATTAGCTTGTAAAATCGATAATAGCTTATCCATTTTTTTCAGTTGGTTCTCTTGACTCTTTTCTTCACGGCGTTCTGGAGTTAGCTCTTGATGATCGATTACTTCTTCAGGTAACTCATTAATAAAGCGTGAGACTACTAACTCGGTTGAGCCGCCACCTGAACTTTTTTTACTTACCGAGTAATTTAAAGTTAACTCTCTTTGCGCTCGTGTAATACCTACGTACATCAGACGACGTTCTTCTTCTATATTACCTTCTTCGATCGAGGTTTTATGAGGAATACTATTTTCTTCACAACCAATTATATGTACGTAAGGGAACTCTAATCCTTTAGAAGCATGAATCGTCATTAACTGCACAAATTCTTCAGAATGCTCTTTAGCTTGATTTGCTGACATTTCACGTAAGAATAAACGTTGTACAACTTCGTTAAGCGTCATCGGATCACCATAAGCATCTGACATCCAACGACGAATCATATCTAAGAGAATTGAGATATTTTGTAGTTGCGCTTCGACTTCTTTTTTATTTTCCGTTTGCTCGTATAAGAAATCTTGATACTCTAGTTCGTCAAAAAAGCGTTTGAGGACGAAAAAGTCATTTGTTTCATGCACTTGTTCAGCTGTATGGAAAATTAAATCCATAAAGTTCTGCAGTTGTTGCAGCGCTCGCCCTTGAATACGACTTAATAAGTCTTCGTGTAGACAAGCGTCCATAAAACTACAGTTATATTTTTTTGCAACCTCACCAATTTCGACAACCGTTTTACTACCGATTTCCCGACGCGGCACATTAATAATGCGCATTAAAGCTTTATCGTCATCAAAGTTACATAGTAAACGTAAATAAGCAATGTAATCCTTGATTTCACTTTTTTCAAAAAACGAAGCATCACCATTAATCGCTACAGGAATTTCGTTTTTCTCAAACTCTTTTTCTAGTAAGCGAGACTGGTGATTACCACGATAAAGTACAGCATAGTCACCGTAATTAGTATTGTGATTAACTTTATGCTCAATAATGCTTTCTACGACTGCATAAGCTTCTTCTTCAGGAGATTCATGAGCTATAACTTTAATCAAATCCCCTTTACCATGTACCGATTTTAACGACTTATGATATATATGTGGATTATTAGCAATCAACTCATTAGCTGCGGTCAGAATATTTTCGGTCGAACGATAGTTTTGTTCAAGGAAAATTACTTGCAGATTAGGAAAATCTTCTTGTAGACGATTTAGGTTTTCCGGTTGTGCTCCACGCCAAGAGTAGATAGATTGGTCATCATCACCTACGACTGTAAAGTTTGGATCATCACCCACTAACAGTTTTACAAACTCATATTGGCTGGTATTAGTATCTTGATACTCGTCTACGAGCAGATATTTTACTCGTTTATTATATTTAGCTCTAACTTTATCGTTATGACGTAATAAAGTTGTAGGTAATAAAATTAAATCATCAAAATCCAAAGTAGAAATACTTTGCATATACTGAAAATAATAGTGATAAAGTTTGCAATAGTATTTATAGTTCTGGATATAGTCTGGATTTTTTGTAAAATCTAAAGGATTTGATGGCATATCTCCAGGTAAGAGTAATTTATTCTTAGCTAAAGAAATAAAGTTTTGTACTGAAGTTATTTGCTCATCAATGTTTTCTTTTATTTCTGAATGCAATACCAGATCACGTAGTAATACTCGTTGATCGTGCGTATCAGCAAGAATTACTTTTTCTTTTAAACGTAATAACTTATATTCACGTTTAACAAAGTCTAGTCCTAGAGTGTGGAAAGTGCTTATATTAACTTTGCTCTTAGTTTTAAGATCAGCTCTTAACCTTTCACGCATCTCTGCTGCCGCCTTATTCGTAAAGGTTACGGCATAGATATTTTTATCCGGAACTCCATGGGCAATAAGGTTTTTAATCTTATTAATAATTACCCTGGTTTTACCTGAACCAGCGCCGGCAATAACGAGGCATGGACCGGTTATTGTATCAACGGCTTGCTGTTGTTGTGGGTTTAACTGCATAGTTTTTAATAATAAATAATTAAAAAACTTATAGAAAATTGAGTTTAAGTAGGCAACTATTGTAGCAAAAAATCCTAATTCATCTCCGGCTTTTAAACATAAATTTCTTTAACTTTAGGAAAGTTAAGCGCTTTCAAAATTAACAAGTTCGCAAGCGCCTCATATTACCTAACTGCCGAAGTGTGAATAAATAAAACCTTGATTAATGTTAACTTTTTGCTTTACCTAAAACTAAGCACTACCGATTTAAAGTGAAATTAATCCCCAGAAACATCTGGGGATTAGCTTTTTATTTTTTCTTGTTTGGATTGTACACAAACTTGTGGAAACTTTGATCTTGAGTATTTTTACTAACCACTTGTTCTGCTTGCGACATATCTTCTTGATTACGAGTTAAACTCTTTTGGGTTAGATATTTTTCAGCATTAGTAGCTAGTTTACTTCTACCAAGATTTAGTTCAAGAATTTCATCACGAATTAATTTACGAGCATCAACGACAATTTGTTCTTTGTCTTTAGCTTTATTAGCTTGTGATGCTAATACGTGACGTAATTCTTCTTCACTCATTAAGTCATATTGTAAATTTAGCTCTTCTTCAGGTGTAGTAGCTAAATTTGCAGTATTTGACTGCATGGTGTTAACTTTATTTCCTTGTTCCTCACTAAAGTCAAAATCAATAGCATTTAAGTCTAAATCAGTAGATGATTTACTGTTTTGTTCTTTAATTGCTTGAGCGATTTCTTTTTCGAGATTTTGTTTAGCAGCAAGTGTTCGTAAATTAGGATGTCTTACTAACTGACTATTAATAATAATGGTGGTTAACTCTGGTTGCGTTTGTGCTGCTTCTTGGTGTTTAGCACCTTCTAAACGCAGAGCTCCTAAAGTACGGTTATTACGCTTATCAATAATTTTGAAAAAGCTTGACTCGCTATTAACTTTAATTTTTTCTTGCACGCGAGGATTTAGTTTATTACGTAAAAGCTCGGCTGAAGGTTTTTCTTCGAGTAATGGATTACTCTCTTTAAGTTGTAAGAAATACTTACGATCTTCAGAAGAAGCTAAATTACGTGCAAAGTCTTTAATTTCCACCAAATGTAGATGTTCAACTGCTTCAGGAATTAAAGCTAAGTTACCACACACTTCGATTTTAATTCTACCCTGTGGTTTATTTCCATCTTTATCTAAGGTAGTTAAATTAATTTCTTTTAAAGAGTGTGATTTAGCTTTAGCCGCTAAAGTGCTGTTCGGTACTTCAGAGGTTGAGTCTGAAGTTGGTTCAACAGGATCTACATAAGCAACAGGATCAGCTTGCGTAGGTTGATTAGTTGAATCTACAACCTGAGCTGTATCTTCTTGTGCATTTACTTCATCTACATTCTCAACAAGCTTATCAGCTTTTGTTGCTTGGGTAGTTTCTAGCTTGGAAACAGCTTGCTCTTCTAAAGTACTTACTTGTTCTTTAGTGTAATGCAATAGATCTTCTAAAACCGAAACCTGATTATCTGCTTCTTGAGTAATAATTTGTGCCTGCTCTTCATCGCTCGTAAAATCAAAAGTCATTAAATCAATGTCTTGATGAGGATTAGTTAATGAAGATAAAGTTGTTACTTGTTGCTCATGTTCATTACTTGTAGTATTAAATGAAGTAATAACAAGATCTGGCATTTCAGTAGTTGCAACTGATTGACCAATACCATAAGCATTATTCGTAACAATTTGTTCCGCTTTATTACGCCAAGAATCTTTTGGAGCAGCAGTCATGTTAGAAGTACTACCTAGGGTAAATTCACTATTTATAACCGTAGAACTCTCTTTAGGCTGTTCTTGAGTAGTCTCTGTTTGCTTGTTCTCAGCTTGCTCTGTAGCAACTAGCTCAACAGCTTGTTCTTCAAGCGCATAAGATTGTGCTTCAGACACTTCAGCACTAACTTCAGCATTACTATTAGTAAATACAGAGGTTGCTTGGGCAGGAGTAATTAGATCTTGCGCAACTGTATTTTGTGCATTTGACTCTTGTGCTGTCTCCTCTTGAACTTTTGATTCTTCAGCTACAACTGAAGTAGCTTCTTCTTGGTTTGCTAGTTCTTGAGCAGCTTCTGCCTGTTGGCTTACAAGTTCTTGAGTAGCTTCAACTTGCTGGTTAGCAATTTCTTGAGTTGATTCTGCTTGTTGGCTCGCAAGTTCTTGAGCAGCTTCTACTTGTTGCTTTTCTAACTCCAGTGCTACTTCTACTTGCTGATTAGCAACTTGAGAAGTTTCTTGTATTTCAGAAGCTGTATATTTTACTTCTTTATCTTTAAATGCTGTTTGCGCTTGATGTTGTTCAATACTATCAGCTTCATTATTTACAGCAGCAATTACTTTATCCTCTAAAGAATTAGCCGTAAGAATTGCTGAAGCTTGATTTTTAACATTTTTACTAAGCGTAATATTTAGATTCTCTAAAGCTGATCTAGATGCACGACTTTTAGCTGCACGAGTTTTGATTTTATTTTTACGGCTATTAGCTTTAGAATTATTGTTAACTACAGTTTCAGCACTTGAACTAAGAGTATTCGACTCGTCAGTATTTTGAGCATTCTGTGCATTAGACTTATCAAGCTCTTGTTCATTTTCTGCACCTACTTTTGCTTTATCTGCAATTTGCGCTTGAGTTTGGTTAGCTATATCTTCTGTAGTTAATACGCCATCAACTTCTACTAATTCTTTTGTAGTTTCAATCCCTTGTTGTAAGGCTGTACTTTCAACTATTTGATTAGTTACATCACTAGTTAAGATCGATGGTTGAATTTCTGTATTATCACCAGAATTAACCACTTGTGCTACTTGCTCAATGTAACGTAAATGCCCAAATCTAAAACCAGTAAGGTAAAGAATAGCTAAATATACAATCCCTCCAATAATGCCATAGGCTGCAAGACTTAGAATTTTCTCAATAATTCCTAAGTGCATCCATACCATATAACTTTGTGGTAGGAACAGTAAAGTTGCTCCTAGAGCAATACCAGCTAACACTACACGTAGTAAAGTTAGCCACGCTTGTTTACTAAAACTATAAAACTTATTCTTAACTAGTAAAGCATAAATAATCACGGCATTAAGTAATGCAGAGATTGAAGTTGATAATGCTAAGAACCAGAAGTTAATGTGTAGAGCAACTAAATTTAAAACAATATTTACACCAATAGTAAATAAGCTTACATACATTGGTGTTTTCGTATTCTCATGCGCGTAAAAACCGTTTAACAGAGTTTTAGTTAACATTGAAGGTAAGGTTGCTAAACTAAAACAAATTAACGCGGTATTAGTCATTACTAAATCATTAAGAGTAAAACGACCGTGGAAAAATAGAATATCGATAATAAAACGACCAAGAAATACTAGATATAAAGTTGCAGGGATAGCAATGATAAAAATCATTTTCACCCCCCAATCCATAGCATTTCTAAAAGCTAAACGATTTTCGGCTGTATTATCTTTTTGATAAGCTTTAACTTTACGTGATAGAGTTGGCAGCAAAATAGTTGCTATTGCCACGCCAAAAATCCCTAAGGGTAATTCTAATAAACGCTCTGCATAGTAAAGCCAACTCATACTACCAGCAATAAAAAATGAAGCCACAATAGTATTTACTAGCATATTAAGCTGTGAACCTGAAGCTCCAATTAAGGCAGGCACCATGTTTTTAAACATTTGTTTTAAGCCTGGAGTAATTTTCAGGCTTGGCATTACTAAAAAGCCTATTTTATAGAGGTAAGGAATTTGAATTAAGAGCTGACAAGCTCCACCGATAAATACCCCTAAAGCAAGAGCTAGATTAACATCTATACCTAGATAGCCAGGTAAAATTAAGGCACTGGCTATTAAACTAATATTTAAAATTGCTGGTGTAAATGAGAATAACCATACTTTTCCTATTACATTTAATACTGCTCCACTTAAGGCGACTAAAGAAATAAAGAAAAGATAAGGGAAAGTTATTTTCAGTAAGAACGAGGCATATGCATACTTATCACTACCTGAGCTCAAGCAATCTTGATACCAACCGTTAGCTAAAGCCATAGTAATGTAACCACTACCTAGCACCCCGATAACCGTAATTGCAAGCGTAATTACTGATAGCCAACCCATGGCACTAGCAATTAATGAACGCATTTGTTCTTTACTTTCATCTTGATATTTCGCCAAAATAGGAATAAAAGCCTGAGAAAAAGATCCCTCAGCAAATAAGCGACGAAACAGATTCGGAATACGCTGTGCAAAGACAAAAATATCCGAAGCCGATCCAAGTAAATTGGCGGTTACCATGTCACGTATAAAACCAAGAATACGTGAAAATAAAGTAAAGCAAGAAAATATGAGTCCTGATTTTAGTAGATTATTAACTTTTTTCATATGCGTAAATGCTAATTACCACGTTCTGAATTACCACATCCGTTAAGTAATTCCAGAATAATTGTTAAAGCTAACTAGAAGATAAATTTTAACAAGGTTAAACCTACATTATACCGTAATTTCTCCTATTTTAGGATACTGCACACATTACTAAATGCCTTAAACCTTTATCCTTGCCTTACAAAGATCATGGTTGGTTATTTGGCAAATACCTTTCATTTCCCTCGCATACAAGCCTTATATTTTCTTTCCTCTTAAGTTTTACTTAAAGTCGTAAATTATTTTATGCCTACCAAAAGAGTGTCTCGTGACATAAATTTGAAATAAGCCCATGCTTTTTCCATGATTTTTCGATAAAATACTTTTATAGGGATAGATATACTTCGTTTTGCGATAGATATAGTATTTATTCTTTTCACTCTTTTTGCTCGTTTTACTTTAAAAGGAATAATTATGACTGAAAGACCTGAAAGCTACTTAAAGGATTTACTTTCTCACGGTAAAGTAGTACTTCGTCTAATTGATAAGTACAAAAAAGAAAACGGTGATTTACCAGAAAAAGTTGAACAAACTGTAACTAAGGTAAAAGATCTAGTTAATGAGTTCAGCGAACAAGTTAAAAGTGGTAAAACTCTTGAAGACTTAGATGGTTTAGATAAAAAATTAATTGCACAGCTTGACGAACTAGCTAATCAAACGCGTAATAAACTATTTAAATTTGCTCAAGACCTCGAAGCTGATGACAATACAGATAAAGATATTAATGCTCCGGTAATTAGTAAGCATTCAGTTGGCTTTAATAATTTCTGGCAAAGACGCCTTGATAACCTACCGCAAAGTTATCTGAAAAAAGTGTGGGATTTTTATCAAGTAAAAGCACGTCACACTTTCACAATTTGTGGTTACGAAACTCGTAAAGACTTTTTCTTATTTTTACTCTTTACGATTGTGTTCGGCTTTATCTTTAGATTTTTCTTCGAAACAGGTTTTATCGCAGGAACAGTTAATAATTTAATCCTGCTATTAATCCTATTCCCATTTAATGCGATTTTTGCACGAAGAATCTTTAGTTTCTTTGGCAAGAAAGTAATTAGCCAGATTGTTTTCTTCTATTTAGTATTTAACACCATTTTACAGTTCTTCCTTGATTTATTTGATTCACAAGTTTTCTCAGCAACCTTTGCTGCAGTATATCAAGCAACAGTTACTAATAATTCTCTTTACCTCTTACTTCCAATTTTATTAGTAATTAACCTAATCATTATGATTGTGTTAGGTATTCTTGTGGCAGTTTTACCTCCAAAAGATAAAGAAAAAGTGATTGCTGCGGTTAAAAACAATGGTTTTGGCGCTAAAGCAACAACAAGCACTAAAGTAGAAAGCTCTCCTAAAGCTGAAGAAAAAGCAACAAGAAAAGAAGAGCAAGAAATCTCTACAACTAGCGAAAAACAAGAAGAAGCTAAAGCTAAAGTTGAAGATCAAGCACAAAAAGAACAAGCAGCAACTGACAAACAAGAAACGAGCGCTGCTAAGTCTGAAAATGTTGTTAGTCTTGAAAAACAAAAACCACAAAATGAAGAAAAAGTAGATGAATCTACTACGCAAGAAGCGGCAAAAGACGAACAAGCAGACAAAAGTGAACAAGCTGCTAAATAGCAAGTTCAATACTTAAATAGGTGAGAACTCCTCCTATAAGACATACAATTTTCTCAATAAATTTATTCGGAAAACCGATAATAATTTTAGCCATAACTAGAATATTTACTCTTCTGGTTATGGCTTTTTGTTTATTTGTTTAGTTGGTAATTGACTGCTAATTGTAATTATTCGCAACTTTTAGGCTAGGTAACACTTGCTATTTGATATTTTTCTATCATTTTTATCCTCTTTAATATATAATAAGAAGACACAAAGCAAACCAAACCATTTTGAGGTCTTTTACAATGGCTAACATTAAGCTTTTTGCTGGTAATGCTTCAAAAGAACTAGCAGAAAAAGTTTCTAAACGCCTATATACTAAAATCGCAGAAGCAACTGTAGATAAATTTAGTGATGGTGAAGTACATGTACAGATTAATGAAAATGTGCGTGGCGATGAAGTATTTTTAATTCAATCAACTTGCTCTCCATCTAATGATAATTTAATGGAAGTGCTTTGTATGGTAGATGCATTACGTCGTGCGTCAGCTGGACGTATTACCGCAGTAATGCCATACTTTGGTTATGCACGTCAAGATCGTCGTGTACGTTCACAACGTGTACCAATTACAGCACGTTTAGTATCAGACTTACTACAAGTTGCTGGTGTAGACCGTGTATTAACTGTTGATTTACACGCTGAACAAATCCAAGGATTTTTCGATATTCCTGTAGATAACATTTATGCTACAGATTTATTAGTAGATCATTTACACAATACTTCAGACCTCCAAAATCCAATTGTAGTTTCACCGGATATTGGTGGGGTGGTACGTGCACGTGCAATGGCGCGTTTATATAACGATTCAGAAATCGCTATTATTGACAAACGTCGTCCAGCTCCAAATGTATCACAAGTAATGAACGTTATTGGTGATGTAAAAGATCGTGACTGTATCTTAATCGACGATATTATTGATACAGGTGGTACTTTAGTAAATGCTGCTAAAGCACTTAAAGATCGTGGTGCAAGACGTGTATTTGCTTATGCGTCACACGGTATTTTCAGTGGTAACGCAGTAGAAAAATTATCATCTGATTTATTAGAAAAAATCGTTGTTACAGACTCAATTCCTTTAAGTAAAGAAGTTGCGGCTTTAGGTAAAGTTGAAGTATTAAGTTTAGCTACAACTTTAGCAGAAGCTATCCGTCGTATTAACAACGAAGAAAGCGTTTCAGAAATGTTCTCTTCTTTAAGCTAAGATAGTTAGAAGAGTAAAATACCTTAAAAAGAGTCACTATGTTAGGCATAGTGGCTTTTTTGTTATTTTGAAAAAACTGAGCTATCTCGAGTAAAACTTGCAAATGCTGATTTTTTATCTTTGTAGGTTAGGCAAAAATGGTATAATAATCGCAATCCGACCTCAATAGACTGTAGGTTAGATAATGTTTTTACTTAAAATTTAGTTTAATCTTTTCGGGTATTTACCCCCTTTAACCCATGACACAAAGTTTTAAATTAGCGGGTACTCCTTTAAGTCGTATTCAAGATGCGGTTAAAGCCCTACAAGAAAACCGTGGAGTACTTATTTTAGATGACGAGAATCGTGAAAACGAAGGCGATTTAATTTTTGCTGCCGAACATATTACTGTCCCACAAATGGCTGAACTTATTCGTTACGGTAGTGGTATTGTTTGTTTATGTATTGATGCGCAATTAGCACAACGCTTAGAACTACCTTACATGGTAGATAACAATACTTCTGTGAATAAAACAGCCTTCACCGTAACTATTGAAGCGGCGCAAGGTGTTAGTACTGGTGTAAGTGCAGCCGACCGTGTAACAACGGTTAAGGCGGCAGTTAAACCAGGTGCAGTTGCGGCTGATCTTCATCGTCCGGGTCATATGTTCCCTTTAATTGCTAATCCTCAAGGGGTATTAGGCAGACGTGGACATACTGAAGCTTCAATTGATATTTGTAAAATTGCGCAACGTGGTAACTATGGTGTAATTTGTGAAATTACCAATGATGATGGTACTATGGCACGAGCTCCAGAAATCGTTGCTTTCGGAGCTAAATTTAATTACCCTGTAATTACTATTGATGATTTAACTTGGTACTTAGAGAACTATGGTTATCAAACCCCAAGTCTTTAAGCATTTACTCGTTTTATAGAGATAAAAAAAGAGAGGCATTGCCTCTCTTTTTTTATCTCTATGATCTTATTTAGTACCGAAAATTTTATCTCCGGCATCACCTAAACCTGGAATAATATAACCATGGCTATTTAAATGATCATCAATTGATGCGCAGTATAACTCAACATCAGGGTGTGCTTGCTCTAAAGCTTTAATCCCTTCTGGAGCTGCTACTAATACGATACATTTAATTGATGTACAACCCTTGCTTTTTAATAAACTAATAGTCTCAATTAAAGAACCACCTGTTGCTAACATAGGGTCAACAATAATTGCTAGACGTTCATTAATATCACCAGCTAATTTTGAGAAATAAGGTACTGGTTTAAGAGTTTCTTCGTCACGGTAAATACCTACTACTGAAATACGCGCTGATGGGATGTGCTCTAAAACACCATCCATCATACCTAAACCTGCACGTAAAATAGGTACTACAGTTACTTTTTTACCTTTAATACGCTCAATTTCAACAGGACCGTTCCAGCCGTCAATAGTTACTTTTTCTAGTTCAAGATCTTTTGTGGCTTCATAAGTTAATAATGATCCTACTTCGCGGGTTAAAGTACGGAATTCAATTGTACTAATATCTTTAGCACGCATTAAACCTAATTTATGTTGTACTAAAGGATGCTTAACTTCTAATACTTGCATGACGCCTTACCTAGTTTAAGAAAAATGTACTATAGTTTATTATAGCAAATAAAAACTATAGATGGAGAAAAATAGCATCATGAGTCACACTTTCGCACCTATTTATCTATAAAAATAGCGATTAGTATAACTTTGGTTTAAGAAACTAGTATAATAGTATTACTAAATTTAGCTCTGCCTAAATATAGAAGATGTCAAGATAGGCCTGTATTTTTAAGACTTAACTTCGACTTTTTAGAATTTTTAATTTTCTCTAATCTTGAAGTCAGGCAAACTATTGCCATTTAAGACTTTATTGCACTTAATTTGTTGATAATAAGGATTGTATATGACACATCCGATTTTTAAAGGTAGCATTGTAGCTATTATTACTCCTTTAACTGAACAAGGCCAAGTTGACTACTCAAGTTTAAAAAACTTAGTTGACTATCATGTAGAATCAGGTACTGATGCCATCGTAGTATGTGGCACTACCGGTGAAACTGTAACTTTAAGTGAAGAAGAAGCATTAGAAGTTACCCAAAAAGTAGTAGAGTATGCAAATAAACGTATCCCAGTAATTGCTGGTACAGGTTCAAATAGCACGGCTAAGGCTATTGCCTATACACAAAAAGTTGAAAAACTTGGCGTTGATGCATGCTTATCAGTAGTTCCTTACTACAATAAACCTAGTCAAGAAGGAATTTATCAACACTTTAAAGCTATCGCAGACGCAACTAAACTGCCTGTAATTCTGTACAATGTACCAGGACGCACTGTAGTTTCTATGTCTGTAGATACAGTAGTACGCTTAGCACAATTAGATAATGTGATTGGTATTAAAGATGCTGATCCAGACTTACACCGTGTAGGACAAATTGTTAGCCGTACTAAAGACTCTAACTTCTTCCATTTATCAGGTGAAGATGGTACAGCTTTAGATGCTATTGCTATGGGATCTAATGGGGTAATTTCAGTATCAGCTAACGTGATGGCTAAACCATGGGCTGAAATTGTTCACACTGCTTTAGAAGGTAATTATCTTAAAGCTTTAGAAATGGAGCAACAATATGCTGAAGTACATAAAGTATTATTCGTTGAACCAAACCCAACTCCAGCTAAATGGGCGGCTTGGAAATTAGGTTTAATTGCTAGCCCAGCACAAAGATTACCTTTAGTAGCTTTATCTCCAGCAGGACAAGAAAAAGTTACGCAAGTATTTACTGCTGCTAAATTACTAAAATAAATTATTTAGTCATTATTTAGTCATTACAACAAGTGTTATAGACTAGACATTTGTTAATTCATTTCTAGTAAGTAAATCGATATCGATTAATTAACCTAGATAAACTAAGAGCGACCTTAATGGTCGCTCTTTTGCAATTTATGGTTCGTAACGAACAATATCTAGACGATATAAACGTAAAACTTTTACGAAAATAAAGTGAATTAAACTTGCTGAAGCAATTGGAATAATTACATAAGCTAAGATAATTCTTAAGATAGCTCCACCAGCCTGACCTGCAGAAGCAAAGGCGTCATAAGCTGCTATCGGTCCAATTAAACCTGAATAACCGAAACCTGCACTAAATGAAGTCCCTTTAATTTCTAAGAAGTAACCGCTTAAGCCAGTAATCGCACCTGTTAAAGCTAAAGGTAACACTAGGATCGGATAGCGGAATAAGTTACCCACCATCATTTTTACAATTCCTAAACCAATGGTTAGAGAAATACCTGGTTTATTCACAAATAATGAACCAATTAATAAGCTAATCATTGTACCGGTAATACCTAAATTAGCTACCCCAGAGTTAACTGGGTTAATTTGGATTGCTAGAGCTACCACAACAGTCGATACTGGCGAAACAATAATTAAAGCAAAAATTGCCCCGATAAATACGGCCATCATTACTGGATTTAAGGTAGTTAAATATTCTACTAATTCAGCTAGTGAAGTAGTGATTAAGCTTACTCCAGGTAAGACAAATACTTGTCCAATGCAACCTAAAAATACGCCAATAATCGGTAAACAAATTAATTCAAGCGAACGGAATACATTACCTAATTTAACAAACAGAAACGCTGCTAAACCAGCCATTAAAATCGCATTTACTAAGTCACCTAAACCTTTAAGTGTTGGCACGACTACCGGATTACCGTCTTGAGTGTAATAAGTAGTAAAGGCTAAAGCACCTGATGATAAAAAAGCTACTATTGCAATCGAAACGTTCTTAATTGGGTTTTGTCCTAAAAACAGACCTACTAAAAACCCTACTAAAGCAGAAGCTAAAAACTGCGTCGCTGTACAAAATTGGACAAATGTACCGATCCAAGGATAATCTTGAGCAAGAGGTTTCAGTAAAGTTCCAATAATTGAAGTTGGGATTAACGCAATAACAATCCCCAACCCACCAGCATTTAGGGTTTTAATAACATAACCTTTAACCGACATAAAGTCTTCCTAACATAAACTCTAAAAAATACAAAGTGCCACAGTACTAAATGCCCAAAATCCAAAGAATAATCGACCATTTTGTACAAAAGCGGATTAATTTTAAGTATACACTAAATTAATGTAGATACCAAGTAATAGTATCTAAATTTATCTAAACAAGAAAAACCACAACTAAGACTGAAAATATCTGTCTTAGCTGTGGTTTTAAAATTAAAACAATCCTAATTGAGAAGAATTAGTTTTTATCAACAAAAAGCTGCGCTAAACCTTTAGTTTTTAATTGTTCAAGCAGATTTAAGTTCTCTACATATTGTTTATCAGCTTCAATATATTCTTTTAATTCATCAATCGAAGCAAATTTTAGTTCTGGACGCACAAACTCAACAGGAATTACTTTGAGTTTTTTGCCATAAAGATCGCCACTAAAATTATAAATATAGGTTTCGACTACCCAATGAGCTTGATCATCGGTAACCGTAGGTTTAAAACCTATATTGCTGACACCGGCATAATAGGTTGGATCTTGCTCAATTTGCACTAAACATGCGTATACACCATGTAAAGGAGAAAGTTTACGATTAATTGGCATATTAGCTGTAGGAGAGTTTAATTTACGAGCTAATTGCATACCTGCTTCAACTTTTCCAACAAAAGCAAAAGGTTGAGCTAAAAGTTTATTAGCACTAGCTAATTTATTCTCTTTTAAAAACAGGCGGATTAAGGTAGAAGAGACACGTTGCTCACTTGCGTCACTCGTTTTAATGGTATCAATTAAATCTACTTGGTAATTATATTGAGGAGCTAATTGCTCAAGTAATTTAAATGATCCTTGGCGATTTTTACCAAAGTGGAAATCATCACCGATAAAGATCGTATGCACTTGCATACTTTGGCAAATTTTTGCCACAAAATCTTGCGCCTGGGTATTAGCTAATTCTTGATTAAAATCTAATACGAGCACGTTATCAACTAATTGATGTTGGCTTAAAGCTTGCAATTTATCTTCTAAGGTAAAAATGCGGGGCACACTATTGGCAAATACTTCAAGCGGTTGCGGTTCGAAGAGTACAAGTAAGGTTTGTCCATTACCTGCAGCTGCACGTCGATCTAATTCAGCAAGAATCGCTTGATGTCCAAGATGCACTCCATCAAAATTACCAATAGTTAAATATACCTGTTGCAACTTAGCTGCCGCAATCTCGGTAAAAGAATGAAATACTCGCATGGTTTATTTATATTTTACTAACTAGTTATACTTGTAACTAGTTCAGGTTCGATCTATTTTTGCTAAAAATTATAGCATAAACCACAAGTTTATATTTAGACTATGCCTTAACGAGCATAGTCTTTAAATTGACTTTTATGCTTGTGAACCTAGTTTAATTAGATGAATATGGTAAAATACCCCTATATCTTTTATTCGTAATTTACTGTAAATAAGAAGAATAAAA
>NZ_NRJG01000145.1 GCF_003585935.1 Psittacicella hinzii | reverse complement strand
TAGGAGAGCCCCATAATCAGGTGATTATGGGGCTCTCCTATTTCTATTGGCTTAACAAACATTAGACAAATTATTCCTCAATAGTAGTTATGATTGGTTATGTGTAGTAATACGTATAAGTGATTCTATTATTTTATTTTTGAGGATTTTGGCTAATACTTGAAGTATTAGGTTGAGGGTAGTGATTATTTCTTAATTGATCATAATATCCCCACTTAGGAGAGGCTATGACTTTAAGCGGATCATTAGTTCCTTGCCAGAAATCATCGAAGGCAATATTACTATAAGTAATACCTAACCATTGACTAAAACCTGCGATAAAGTTAATGTTCGATTGTTTAAACGTAACTTCACGGTGTTCAGTATCATCACTGTTAATCACTACTAGCGGGATCTCAAAACCTTCTTTAATTAAGTAAGAATGGGTAGTGGTTGCCTTTTTGGGATTATCAGCATTTTTCATTTCAATGCCATGATCGCTAAAGTACATTACCGAATAAGAGTTACTATGCTTACTTACAGTATCAACCACTTGAGAGATAAAATTATCAGTTTGCTTAATGGTCTGTAAATAGCAACTTAAGTTTTTATTTACATAATCAAATTCAACTTCTTCATATAGACGAGAATAAGCATCTGGATGTGAACCATTAGTATGTAGCACTATTAGACGTGGTTTAGTATCTTGAGCCGTAGAATTTAAATATTTTTCAAGAAGAGGTAATAAGGATTTATCGTATTTGTCTTGATTATTGTAATATTCAGGAAACCAAGAGTAGTCAGCCTGTTGACTATTTAAAGTTGCCGCCGAATCATGACGCGTAAGTTTTGATTGTACAGATAACCAAGCTGTACTAAATCCAGCATGTTTAGCAATATTAATAACCGTATCTTGAGCATTAGCTTTATAGTTTTCATCTTGATGATATATAAAGCTATAGTTTATGCTTGCAGCTGTACTTGCTGCTACAGAGACATAACCGTTATAAATAGTACCTTTTACCTGTTCAAGATATGGTGAAGTTTTTATAGCAAAGCCATATACTGAAAAAATATCGGGACGCGCAGATTCTCCAAGAATAATTACGTAGTCATGATATTTATTTTGTACCTTAGCAATTTTAAAAGTTGGTGGGGCATTAAGATTCTCTACCGTAATAGTTAGTTTTTGATAATCCTTATAGATTAGGTAAATATCTGCGAACTTAAAGAAAGTAAATACATGGGTTTTCTCATAGTTTTCTAGAGACTTAAAGCGATACTCTAGTTTTGTAATCTTGCCGATAATTGCATAAGCAATTAAGGTTAAAGCAAACCCTACAAGACTATACTTAATCAAAGGTTTTAGTTTAAATGTGTTACCTAATTGTTTACGAGTTTTAGAGTAATTATAAATATATGTAATGGTAAAGATTTGAATACTTATGTAAAGAGTTATGTATAGGTACAGGCTAATGGGTAAAACTTTTAAGTACTCAGTAAACTCTTGGTAGTTAGTTTGCATTAATGCGATTATACCAGCCGCTTGGATATCGCCTGTAACTAAACGACTACTGTAAACACCTAAACCTAAAATAATATGTAGGATATAAAGTGTATAGAAAATTGGTCTAGCATAGTGAAATAGTAAAATAAAGATGCAATAGTTAGCAGCTATAGCTACCTCACGACTAATGCCATAATAAGCTTTATATAGAGAATAAGTACCAATAAATAAAACTAGGTAAAATAACCACGTACTTATTTTGGTTGCATGAATTTTCGATATTAAGTTGGATATGTGAAACTTGTTATGACTAGTTCAATACTTTGTGTAAATAATGCTCTTTAGATACTAGTTTTAAGATAACAAGAGAAGATAATGGCAAAATAATGCATAGTCATTAAAAGTATGGTTAAAAGTTAAGACAAGTAAAATTTACTGAATTTATATCTGTTTAAGAGAAATGAAGAAAGAAGTAGCATATAAATATGCTACCTCTGTGAAAGATTTTTGGGAGTAGATAAAATTACCCGATAAATACGAATATCAAACTAATAATGATAGAAGTATTTTACTTTTTATTACTAGTGATATTGTTAGTTGGAGCTGGATTATCAATTAAAGCATTGTAATCTCTAATCGTATATTGTTTAGCTAAGATTAGTGGTTCTGTTGTTCCTTTCCAAAAATCTGGAAGTGATACTTGTTTATAGCTAATTCCTGTCCACTGACTAAAACCAGCAAGGAAGTTAAGGTTTATTTGTCTAAAGTTAACAACTTTATGCTCTTGGTCATCACTGTTAATAACTACAAGAGGTATGTCAAAATTTTGTTTAGAAGTTGCAGCGTGGTGAATATAAGTTTTTTCTTTATCTTCTAAGTTTGAAATCATTAACCCGTGATCACTAAAATACATCAGTGAATAAGAATCTGTATGTTTTTGAATGATTTGAGTAACTTGGGCAAGAAAATCATCAGTCTGACGAATAGTTTGCACGTAACAGCTTAAACTTTTATTAATGTAATTAAAGGTTACATCTTGGTATAAACGATGACATGGATATGGATGAGAACCGTTGGTATGTAAAACTATAATACGTGGTTTATCTTCTGAATCAGTTTGCGTTAAGTATTGATCAAATATAGGAAGCAAGTCCTTATCAAAAACTGAATGTACATAGTGACTAGTTCTAAACCATGAGTAATCTGCAAATTTACTTAGAAGAGTTGCAGAAGTATCCCATTGAGAAAAACGAGCTTGTGCAGAAATCCAAGCGGTATTAAATCCTGCAGATTTAGCAAGATTTATAACATTATTTTCTAGTTCAGTTTTTCCTTTAGCCTTGTTGTAATAGTAGAAACTGTAATGAATACTTACAGGCGTGCTAGAAGCATATGATACATAACCGTTATAAATTGTACCTTTTACTTGGTTTAAGAATGGTGAAGTATTAAGTGGAAAGTTATAAGCGCTAAAGAAGTCTTTACGCGCAGATTCGCCTAAAACGATAACATAAGTTTTATATTTAGGATTTACACTAGCAATTTCCCATGATGGTTTAGTTTTGTAAGCATCAATTTGTTGTATCATGCTAGTAAATCCTTTGTACATATTGTAGCTTTTAACTAGCATTGAAATAGTATAAACTTGAGTTAGTTCGAGGTTCTTAGGTTCGCTAAATTTACCTGGCAGTTTATTGATTTTGCCTACTACAGAGTAAACAATAATGAGAAGTGAAACTAAAATAAAAATTAGCGAGCGTTTGCGCGAAAAAAGTAAGACCTTGCCTCCGGTCTTACTTTGGTTGGATGCATGCAGCCAACCAAAGTAAATAACTACTAACTGTAATATAAATATAGATGTAGCTTTTACATATAATTCTAATGGTAATGAGGTTACATATTCTGTAAACTCTTGGGTGTTAGTTTGAAATAATGCTAATAAAGCATATTCATTAAAGTCCCATGTTATATACCAGCTTACAAATGCATAAGTTGTTAATGCTGCAAAATATAAATAGACTATATAAAAGACTGGTCTAAGGTAGTTATACAAAAGAACAAAGAATAAATAGTTACTTAGTACAGCTAATTCTCGTACTCCATATCCATATACTTTGTACATACTAAAACTACCAATAAATAGTAGGATGTAGAAAAATACAGCTCTACGATTAGTTGAGATAAATGATAATAAGTTGGACATATTTAAAGGTCTAGTGTGTTTAACAGATACGTGAACCTTTTTTAGGTATTTTATAAGATGTTGTATTCTGTTTGCTTAAGTGTTAGAGATCCCTAGATTGGCTTAAAAAAGATATATCTTGTTTTAGATATAAAGGATGAGTGTATAAATTTAATAAAAATTATAACCTCACATAAAAATTATAACCTCACATAAAAATTATATATTAGAATTTTAAGATTAAAGCGCAAAATCAGTTGTAGAATAGGGCTACTTTTTTTTGTAAAAAAGCATAATGAGATAATTTTAAGCATTTTTTAAATCAAAAGTGAGCGGGTTATGCTGATTCGTTGGACAATCTGTGTCTTCTTACAAGGGAGTCTTAGTTTGGGAGGGGGGAATTGGGGTGAGACTATTGAGTATAAGTATTGGATAGGATTAGATCCCGAATTCTCGAAATAATAGATTTTATGAAGCTGCCGCTTAAATAAAAAAAGGAACAGGCTAAAA
>NZ_NRJG01000144.1 GCF_003585935.1 Psittacicella hinzii | reverse complement strand
GTGGACCTTTTAAATAAGGAACGAGCACGACTTTTTAATCTACACACGCAGAAATAATAACCGCATTACCAGATACGTCAGTTGACGTATTTGGTAGTTTTTAGTATTCCTATGACCGACCTAAATAATCTTAAAGTATGGAAACGCTCTCCTGTAGTATTTCAGGGTCAAAAGCGCTTTTTCATTAAAGAAACCTTAGAGTTTTTAAGCAAAGCGATTAACAACGATGACGGAGATGGTTATACCATTTTAGACGTCTTTGGTGGTAGTGGCTTACTTGCGCATAATGCAAAGCGTGCCTTTCCTAAAGCTAGAGTAATATTTAATGACTACGATAATGTCAGTCACAGGATTAAAAATATTAGTACAGCTATTGAGAACTGGCAGGCTCTGAATAAAATTAAGCTCCAATATGAAGCAGCACACAGTGTTAAATTGATTTATCACCAATCTGTAAAAGACAAAGCAGTACTTGATGCTATTGTGGCTTTTCTAAGTAATACTACTGACGAAAAGTTAAGTTTACAGCATATGAGTGCTTGGCTTTGTTTCAATGCCATTAGCTACTTTAATAAAGAAGAGCTTATTGAAAAAGTGAAGCGTGGTATTTACTGGTGTGTACCATTAAATCCACCGCCATTAGCTGATGATTATTTATATGGTCTAGAGGTTGTAAGTAAAGACTTCCGCGAGTTATTAGACGAGTTTAAGGATAGTATGAACGTCATATTAATCCTTGATCCTCCATATCTGTGGACTACAAGCGAAACTTATAAAGATCCTAATGCCTTTGGCATACCGGAGTTTTTGGAGCTAATGCTTGTGGTAAAACCTCCGTTTATCTTCTTTGAAACAGCTAAAAGCCAAATCAGTGCATTAGCTCATAAATTTGTTACTAACGGATTGCCTAACAGTGAATCATGGCAAAACCTAAGTAGTTTTACGAAAGAAATTAGCCACGTAAGAGGGCATAAACGGCTGGAAACAATTGTATATAACGTAAGTAATAAAAGATAAAGCGCCGATTTTAAAGATAAAGCGTTGCACATAAAAGAAAAAGCGTCGTATAAAAAGGCAAAGCGTTGGTTATACAGAGTATTAGCAATAAAGAAATACGGGCTAATTTAGTGGGGGGTCTATTTTTAAGTAATAGTATTGAGGGCTTATTTCAATGCTTAATATATCGGGATATCTTCCTGATTAAACCTCTTTATATTAGCTTCGATAATACAGGTGTATAGGGTGAGTTTACACTGTTTGACTTTATTTAACCTAATTAACTCTAATTA
>NZ_NRJG01000143.1 GCF_003585935.1 Psittacicella hinzii | reverse complement strand
AGCTAATGTTACAGGTAAAGCAGTTGAGATCAACGCTACTAAAGGTGATGCTTTAATTACAAATTCAGTAGTTAATGCTACTGAAGGAGACGCTAAAGTTGGAGCAGCTAACCTTGCAGCTATTACTAATAGTAATATCAGTGCATTAAATGGCAATGCGAGTATTATTGCTGGCAATGTTGATTTAAATAATGCGAATGTAGTAGGTAAGGCAGTTGAAATTAATGCAACTAAAGGTGATGCTACTATAGTTAATTCTGTAGTAAATGCTACAGATGGAGACGCTAAGATTGCAGCTGTAAATCATGCTGCAATTGTTGGTAGTAATATTACAGCTTTAGCGGGTAATGTAAGTGTTGTAGCTGGTAATGTAACCTTAAACAGTGCGAATGTAACAGGTCTAAATGTTGATGTAAATGCAACTAATGGTTCTGCAACATTAATAAACTCTACAATTAATGCAACTACTGGTAATGCTAAAATAAATGCAACAGAGAATACGACTCTGTTAGGTACAAATATAGAAGCAAAACAAGGTAAAGCAGAAGTTGAAGGTAATAACGTTACTTCAAACAATTCAAATATTACTGGTTTTGATGTAGCGAAATTAAAAGCACGTAACAATTTAGATGCAAATAACACTAATGTTACAGCATTAAATGGTACGGCACTAGTTACAGCAGATAACAATGCAACTGTAACCGGAACTAATGTTCTTTCTCCTAATGGAGATAGTAATGTTATTGCAGGTAACTTAACTTTAGATAATGTAAATGTTACAGGTAAATCTGTAGAAGTTAACGCTACTAAAGGTGACGCTACTATTGCTAATTCAGAAATTAACGCTACAGATGGTGATGCAAAATTAGCTGCTGTAAATCATGCAGCAATTAGCGATAGTAACATTACCGCTTTAGAGGGTAATGCGAGTGTTGTTGCTGGCAATGTGACGTTAAATAATACTAACGTAATTGGTAAAAATGTAGATGTAAATGCTACTAAAGGTTCAGCAACGTTAATTAACTCAAACGTAAATGCAACTACGGGTAATGCTACTATTAACTCTACGGATACAACAACATTAAATGGTACTAATGTTGAAGCTAAACAAGGTGATGCGATTGTTGAAGGTGGCAGTATTAACTCTAATAATTCAAATATCACTGGCTACAATGTAGCTCGTTTAGAGGCTCGTACCGGAGATGCTAATGTTATTAACACTAATGTAACGTCATTAAATGGTAGTGCAGCGATTACAGCTAATAATGGCACCTTAAATCTTGATGGTACTAACGTCACAGCAGTAGAAAATGTAACTTTAGAAGGATCACAAATAGTTATTAATAATACAAATACTTCTTCTGAAAATGGTGATATCATTATGCGCGCAGTAAATGGTACAGCAACCGTTACAAATTCTAAGGCTTCAGCATTAAATGGTAATATTACTGTATCTGGTACTAATGGAACAACAGCTTACAACAATACATTTATTGCAAAAGAGAATGTAAGTATTGGTGAAGGCGGTCATACTAATGTTACAGGTAATAATATTACAGGTAAATATCTGAACACTAATGGTACGACTTCAGAAATTAGAGATAATGTTCTGAATTTATCAGGCGGCTTAAATGCTAATGGTACAGATACTTCTGTAGAAAACCCAGTAATCATTAGTAACAATAAAGGTCTGATTAATACTACTCCGTCGGTAAATGGTCGTTATGATACAGGTAAGATTCTGAGAGATAATCCTGATTTAGTTATTGTTAATCCAATTAATGACGTAACTAATAATGATGCGCGTACTATTCTTGAAGATACTATCTATAAGTATAATGATTGGTTATCACAAAAAGATGGGGTTGATTTACGTTTAGAAGACACTGATCAAGGTACACTAGGTGAAGATCTTGAAAAATTACGTAATGATAATTTTGCAACAGTGAGTGTGAGTCAAATTCCAGCTGGTAAAACAATTGTGGTTGAAGCTCCATCATCATTAATGCTTACTCAATGTAAAGCAGTTATTGATTCGTTAGCTAGCGAGCATAATGTAACTGACGCGGATAGAGATACTTTATCAATTGAGCAAATTATTCGTAAGTACAAATTTAATGCGATAGATTCAGCAAGAATTACTGCAGCATGTACTCAAGTACCTGAAGCTCTAAAAACAAAACCACAGAAGAAATAATGAGTTTTCTTCACTGGAAGCGTCATTTGTAGCTTTAGTCTACTTTATGAATTTAAAATATATAAAACGTCCTCAGGTAAAAAGTTACCTGAGGACGTTTGTATATTTAAAACTTAAAAAATTAAAAATAAAAATTAATTTCTACTTTTGATAAGGCAAAGCCTATAAGCTATAGTTGCAGTTTTTGTGATAAAGAATAGTGATGTTAAGAGGGAAGGATTTTTGTATAAGAGAGTAAGTAAAAGAACAGAGAGTTGTAGCAACTTGATATAATAAATTAATGGTTAGCTATAACATAAGAAATGATTTTATTAGTATTATGTTGTGAAAAATTTTATGGTACAAATGATGCGTAAATTAGAGCAAAATGAAAGAAAAATCGAGAAAGGATGGCCTCATGGCATACTGCAAATCATGAGCATTATAGTTTTGGTTTTTCCATTAGTTGCTAAAGGCACGACGAGTGATACGAATCATCTCTCAACAATTGAGCAAACAATACAAGAAATAGTTTCTTTGTCTACACAAGAGGGATCATTACTTGATTTGATTACAGAAAATAGTAAACAAGGAATTACTTATGTAAAGCAACAAGATAAAGTGATGACGCTTTTAGATTTTGCCAAATATCTGATGCATTATCATGCAATGAGCACTATGTCTTATACAAATGTTGCTGACTATACTAATGAATATCTAGAAGTATATAGTAAAGCTTTTAATTTATGTAGCCAATTAGGAAAAGAAAATATTTATGAGTATGCTACAAGTAATAGTTTGTGGTTAAGTGAACAAACACAAGCTGTTAGTAAAGTATGCTTTCCTGTAATTTATGACATTATCACCTTTCAAGGTGATATTAATGATGCTCGTACTGTAATCTTTCAAGACATTGATGCTGTAGCGCAAAAAATATTAGACAAAGGGAAAAAATATTTAAGTAATAGCTTTTTAAATAATGTAATCGCTCAATCACAAACAATGTTTGAGAAGTATAACTATACAAACCTTGCTCAAAGTTTAGGCTTTACATATAGTGAAACATATTATTTTACTTATCGTGCTGATGTAGAGGCTTTTACGAATCTCCAGATTTATGTTAAAGATCATTTAGGGATTACTTTAACTTTGCCTTAGTAAAGATATTTAAGTATAAGATAGTGAATATATAAGATAATATGAATGTGTAAGCTTGTAGATAAATTTACTTTGTGATAAAAGAAAGTAGCAAACTAAAAGAAGATCTGCAAGTAGTAAAAGAAAGTTTTACTTATGAATAATTTCTTATTGCATAAGTAATAAGCTTGCAAGATTAAACAAAAAGATTATTTTACTCTGTAAGAGCTAAGCAACAGCATAATATATCAAAGCATTTTGCAAAATCTGATTTTTGTTTAATTATGTACGAAACTAAGCATGTGCTAAGGCTGTGCTTAAGGCGTAATAGACGCTAATATTTTATTATTACATCTGTATGAAATTAATTTTTGGTTTACTGTATATTGTTTTAGGAGGTATTACTGGTGTCCTCCCTGTACAGGCAATTACTGCTAATGAGCAGCATGTATTAAATTTACTAAGTAGCCATCGTATAACTTATAGTCAAACAGCATTAGTTTTACAAGCAACTTTAGAAGACTTTGCTGCTACAGAACCGGAAACAACTGCTCAAAGTTTATCTTATGCTTTAGCATCAAATTTAGCGGCTGAGTTTTATCAGTACGCTACGGTGAAGAATAATATCTATGAGAATCATAAGATTACAGAAATAGCGCAATTAATGACAGCTTGTTATCAGGTATATCAAGAGCAAATCAAACCTCAAGTATATAAAGCTTTTAACCAAGAGGTGTTTCAAGCTTGTAAAACCTATTTACCATTATTTGCTCCTTTTGCTTTTCAAGCTGATGATTTACAGATTCTAGTGTTTTTAAGTACAAGTAACATTATTATGGGAATGAAAGCTAATACAAAAGAAAAATTACCAAACAATCTTGTACCTTTGTATCAGTTTAGTAAGAAAGTAGATGCATTACTTGTACGTAAAGAAATGGTAGCCATTCAGCGTCGTTTTCATTTTAAATTTGAATTAACTTATATTGATGTATTAAAGCAAAACCCTGAATCACTATCACAATTGCAAAATATTTTTCAACCATATAAAATCTCGGTATTAGGTATAACTGAGTTGCTACCATCTCGACCGAAAATTGAACAAATAGATGCGAGATCTCATCATATGACCTTTTATAAGCAATAAATCATATAAAGAATTTATCATTGTATGCTCAACCGCAAGGTAAATTTATTCTTTATTATGAATGTGATTTTATTCAAGAAAACTTAATTTAATGAGCTATATACCAAGATATGATGTTGTTAGACATAGTTGATAGATTTGTGAACTGTAGTTGCCGGTTTATATAATTATAAGATTGATTATTTAGATAAGCTGAAGTAAAAGGGGATTATTTATTACATGAAAGATTTATCTTTAGTTGATTCTTTCTTTGTTGGATAAAAACTTTGTACTATATTTTTTACTAGAGGAGCTGATGAAAAAACAATTTGCTAAAAAGAGTTATTTCTCTTTAAATTTATTTACGGTTGGAGGAGTAATGTTACTCAATAGTGTTTCTTGTTTAGCTTATGCTGCAAGTACTACAGCTTCTTCAGCAATAGAGCAGAGATATAGTAATCAAACCACTAGTTTAACCTATGCACAGACACTGGATTATTTAACGCCAGAGGTGATAAATAAAGCTCAAGCTTTGATTAATAAACATTTTTATAATTGGAATTATACCTTTGTAATGTTGAGCACTCTTAACATTACTCCTAATGGAACGGTGCAAGGGTATGATGCTTCGACTTTTGTAGAAAAAGTTATGATCAATGGATTTTACAAAGGAATTAATGGACGTAATCCGATTGAGCTAACAAATAATACATTAAATATTACCGCATATAAGGAATATCAAGATTTATATTTAATTTGTTCTAAGGCATTGCCTTATGTAGATTTAACAGCAAAAATTTTAGCAACGACAGCGGTAAGACCTGATTTTTGTAAAAATATAGTATTTTATTATCAACTATTTATCGAGCCTTTTAATTTAGCTCAACAAAAGAGTTTACAAGCTTCAGCAGTAAAACAATATATTCCAGAATATCGTTGGCGTTTATTGACTTTAGGACGTTTTGGTTTTCAGTATAGTTTACCTACAAAAGAAATTTTACTACAAACTCCTTTAGCTAGATATATAAGTGAATAATCAAAGACCTAGAGCATATGCTCTAGG
>NZ_NRJG01000142.1 GCF_003585935.1 Psittacicella hinzii | reverse complement strand
GGTTTTAAATTTGTTCTGTACTATTTTGTAGTAAGCTACTCTAAAATATCTAACTTCATAAACTTTAACAATCTTTTAGGATAGATCTAGATAAAATTAGTGAGCTTTCTGGCTAAAATAAGCCAGTTTTTCAGTATAATATTGTTGCATGTATTTAGTCTTTATCTTAAAATACATGACCTAGATATTATGATCTGATTTTATGCAACAACTTTTTTCTCATCCTCATCTTGTAAAAATTAAACACCAGTTTATTAAACAGGGGTTTAAAAAAGACTTTTTAGATAATCTAGTCATGAACTATTTTATCTCTTTTCGCACGGCACATTTAACGCTAAGTATGTCTGAACTATTAGCCCAGACTTATTTTACTGCCGAGCAAAGATTTAAAATGGTTTTAGCAATTTATCAGTTTATACGTAGTAATAAAGTGGATAAATTGCACCTAAATTTCCGTATTCTCGGTCATGAAGAATATTTAGATACAGGTTGGATGACACCTAATCAAGTAGTTGGTCTAGAGCAATCACAAGGACAAGAAGTACCGGTTATTAATCGCTTTTATGTCTTAGGGATGCAAACCCTACAAATGATATTAGCTTATCATGATGGTTTATTTACACCTGAACAAGGAAGTAGTGAACATCTGTATACGTTTGATGAGTTAGTTGAAATAGGGAAGAAATTATCTTCATCTATGTCAAATATTATGGCGCAAACAGCATATAAAAATAAACTGTATAAAGAGCGCTATCTTGACTATATTTTAACTGACGAACGTCGTGAAGCTTTAAGACAACAACAATTACGTGAAGAAGAATATGAAAATATTTTCGAAAATCCACAGAGCTTGGATTTAGATGAATTTATGCATATTATAGATTCACAAAATTTAGTAGCTGATGTTTTAGAGCGAATTAATCATCCAGAGAAAAATCTTAAAAAACGCTTACTAATCGATAATCTTGTTGATACTAGCGAAGTAGAAAAATCTTTAAGTCAATTTGCTAAAATTTTACGTCCACACTTAGAGAAATTTAATATTCCTAGTGATAGTAAAGTATGGCAAATAAGTCGTCCGAGCAGCTTTATTCAAAAATATCAACAACAGCTCAAGCGTCAAAATACTAAAACACGTAAAGAGACCGAAAAATACTTAAAACAAAAAGCTGAAAATCGTAAAAGTAAACATGGTTTAACTTATGTTGAACCTTTTGACTTTGCAAGTAGTTATTTGTTTAATCCACGTAACTATTTACTTTCAGATACTAAAGATTTTGCTAGTGCTATCGAAACCGCACAAAAATATCGTAGTAAACTGCTTAGTGACATGCAAATGCCAATCAAAGAGTTTACCGATTATGAACGTACGGCAAGCGATAAAGAATACAATGATATTAGAGGGATAATTAATCCGATTCTTAATCGCTTTACCCGTCGTGTAGGTGATAGCATTATTATTTCTAAAGCGAATCTTTCGGCGTACACTATTTTCGATGAGTTAGCAAAGAAAATAATTAATAAAGAACAGTTTCCGAGCCAAGTGATTTTCTTAATGGGAAATCCTGGTGTGGGTAAAACTTATCTTGTTTCTTATTTTGCTGAAGCATTAATTAATTATGGTGTAGATAGTGATAAGATTAAGCACTTTGTGTTTCGTTTCCAAAATACCTATTCGCATGCAGCTAAAGAAAAGCTACTAGCAGGTTTAACGGATAATATTATGGAAAACCATGTGACTATTATCGATGAGTTTTCTTCGATGATGTCTAGTGGCGGAGCTAAATCATATATATTTAATTTAATTGATACGATAAAAGAATATAATAATCGTGTGCTTATTATCGTAAGTTCTTTACCTTACGAACAGTTATTCACGCATGATGAAATGGATGTTGAAATGCAACGTCTAAAATCACGCAGTGATGAGTGTTTACGAGTAGAGATCTCTTTACCAGATACGAACTTACGTCGTCGCTTTATTGAAGATTTGCTGAAACCAAATCGTTCTTTAGTGTTGACGCCCGAGCAGAAAAACAAAGTTGTATTAGCGAGTAAAAATTCAGACTTCCGTGCAATACGAGGCTTTTTCAATAATACGGTTTCAACAGAAAACTTTGACGCAAATATTGAAAAGCACTTTAAGTTCTCTGAAATGAGCGTTAAATTTAGTTCAAAACAACTGTTTGAAATAGTTTGTGCTGAACTAGGTCATACTCTCGAAGATCTATTTGCACGTAATCGTAGTCAAAAATTTGTTTTCTTACGTAATGTTTGTACTTGCATTCTACGTATTAATGCTAATTTAACCTATAACCAAATAGCTGAGATTATGGAGCTTGGAACTTCAACGCTACAAGCTCATGCTCAAAAATGCGTTAAGCAGCTAGAAGATACTGAAAGCCGTATGTATAAGGTCGTAAGTGTAATTCAAAAACAAGTTAACGATATTATTGAAAATCGTCCAAAAAGTGCGAACTTAAAAGGCGATTTATTCTTAACTTATCCTCTTACTATTCCTACAGAAATAGAGTCATAGGCAATGAAATTAATTTTACAAGCGCAAAAATTACAACGCGCGTTAAACATCGCTCGAGAAGTTGTAACTAAAACTCTTGATCCGTCAATTCCCTTAAGTCAACATGTACTATTAGATTTTACTAACCCAGGTGAAATTGTTTTCCTAGCGGGTGATAAAGAAATCAACCACAGCGTAATTGTAACTGTTGATCCAGAAACAGGAGAATCTGTGGAGTTCCCTGATTCATTTATCGTAAATACGCAAAGAGGTCGTGTTAAACAAGTATCTGTATCATGTATTAGTTTTGTTGATGCGGTTACAGGTTTAAACGGTCAAACTCTAGTTAAATTACACTTTGATAAAGTACCAAAAGAAGGTGAGCTTACTTACGCTAATTTAACTTACGAAACTACAGCAGTGCGTGTAGAAGCTTCAAACGGTCAAGGTTATGCTCTTTTAAAAGAAAACTTAAAAGAAGCAGTAAATACTTCAACCTTACGTTTACCTGAACGTATTTTAAAAGACATTATTCAATCGACACTGTTCTGTGTAAGCTTAAAAGCTTCTAAACATGCGAGTTTACATACGTTAATTTTCTCTTTAACCCCAACGATGTTAAAAATCTTTGGTGGTGATTATGCTCGTATTGCTCTTTGTAATTATACGTTCCCGGAGGGTAGCGATCCTTATACCATCAATGGCTTTAAAAACTTCTCTGAAGAAGTGCCATTAATTTTTAACCTATCACGTCGTACTGGTGCAGAATTACAACGTTTATTATCTACCGATAATAAAGAAGTTGAATTAATTATGCACTTAACTGTATCGGGTCACGTACAATACTTACAAATTCTTAAAGATGGTGAAGAGTTAATTTTCAACTTAACTTATAGTAAACCACCTCAATATAGTCACATTATCCCTGAAGTATTTGATAATGACGTAGTGTGTTATGCTTTAGAACTAAAAGATAAACTCACTCGTTCTACACGTTTTGGAGAAATTATTCTCTTAAATTCAGGTAATGGTGCTTTAACTCTTTCTGCTTCAAATCCAGGTACGCTAGATTCATTTAGTACAGAGTTAAATGACATTGAATTGAATCCTGAACGTCAACCATTAAATTTACGTGTACAGGGTAAACATTTTATTGAGTTAATTACTCCTTTACAAGAATCTGCAAAATACCGTCAACAACCACAAGATGAACTTAAATTAAGTTTAAACTTTGTGGTGAAAAAAGTGCCAGTATTTGCGGTAAAAGAAATTAGTAATTCTGAATTAGATCGTACTTATATCTTAACTCCATACAACAACGTAGCAGTTGATACAAGTAACGACTAGAGCTTAATTTTCGCTTTAAAAAAGATTATGAGGTTAAGCTCATAATCTTTTTTTATTGTTATGTTTATAAAGCAACTAAATCTAGTAAACTTTCGTAATATTGATAATCTGACTCTAAAGCCTGGACGTAAGTTAAATTTTGTCACTGGGCATAATGGAGCTGGTAAAACCTCCATTCTCGAAGCTATTTTCTTAGTAAGTCACCAACGCAGTTTTAAGTCGAAAAAAGGTGCTTTAGTGCAAGAAGGTAAAGATAATCTTGCAGTTTATATGCAAGTAGATAATGATCGCAATATTGATCATAATCTAGGAGTAAAAATCGATAGTAAATTAGCTTTAACTAACTATCTTGATGGCGCAAAGGTTGAAGCTAAAGAAACGAGTAAGCTCTTAGCAGTACAATTAATTGCCCCTGACATAATTCAGCTAATTGATGGAACTCCTGAATTTCGTCGTCGTTATCTCAACTGGGGCATGTTTTATCATTATGTCGATTTTATAGATTTATGGCGCAAAACTGAAAATTTGCATAAAAATCGTAATTCCTATCTCAAACAATTTAAAGATTATTTAGATAGTGGAAAACGTATTCCTGAAAGTGAGTTACAAGCTTATCAAGGATATATAACGAATCTTGTTACCTATAGTGAAGAGTTAAATCTTAAGTATGAAAAGTACTTTGCTCTTTTAGCAGAGAAAGTGCAAGATCTGTTAAAAATCTTCTTACCTGAAATACCGATTACTCTTGAATATGAACGCGGCTGGAAAAATGATAGCTCTTTAGCACAAATCCTCGAAAGTCGTTTTGAGCAAGATGTTTATTCTGGTTGGGCAAGATATGGCATTCATCGTTTTGATTTGTCGATCAAATGCTTTAATCTTCCAGCCTCAGAGATCCTAAGTCGTGGACAACAAAAACTCTTAGCCATTGCCTTAAAAATGGCACAAGTTGATATTTTGTATGAACATGCACAAGAAGATTGCATTTTTGTTATCGATGATATTGCTGCCGAGCTCGATCAAAATAAACAAAAACTTTTTGCCACTAAACTGCTTAGTAATCCAAGTCAGATATTTATGAGCTATATTGATAATAGTGGCTTAAATATTTTTAATGGTTTAATTGATACTTGGGATGAGTTTAGTCTAGAAAAAGGTAAACTTACGCACCATTTAGTTAATGGTGAAGAGGTTATCTCACAAGAGTTTAATCTCGATCAATATTTTACGGATAATGAAAAAGAACCTGCTTAATGCAGGTTCTTTTTTGGCTTTATAAGTCAATATTCGCGTATAAAGCGTTTTCCTCAATAAAGTCACGACGTGGTGTAACTTCATCACCCATTAGCGTGGTAAAGAGTTGATCAGCAAGAATAGCATCTTTTACTTCAACTTTAAGTAAAGTACGATTTTCTACTTTCATGGTTGTTTCTTCTAACTCTTCCCAGTTCATTTCACCTAACCCTTTATAACGAGATGGTTTAAGTTTTGAAGTAGCGAGAGTTAATAGAGTTGAAACGAAGTCATTAAAGTATTTAATCGGTTTGCGTACTTCACCGCGCACCATGTAACGTTCGCTTGTGTCTTGGCTTACAGGTAGAATGTCTTTTAAATCATGCGCTAAAGAGGCTACTTCTTGATAGTCTTTAGACATTAAGAAATCACGATTTAAAGTGTAAGTAGCTTCCATACCGTGCTTAATTTCACTTAAGCGATAGTATAGTTCTTTAGTCTCTTCGTCTTCAGCAAGATGAGCTTCATAACGAATAGATTGATCTTGGGTAGATTTTAATAAATCTAAGAGACCATTCATCCAAGCGGTAAAATCTTGTGCATTAGTGAACATAGACTCATTTAGAGGTAAGTAACTAATTAAAGTTTCCATTACTTCTGGAGAATATTTTTTGTTATGAGCACTAATTTTCGCACTTAATTTTAAGTAACGATCGCATAGATCTTTTAATTGACTTGAAGAGTAAACTTGACCTTTAACTTCTAAATCCGCACCTTCTAAAGCGTAATCAATTAAGAAACGATTGTATTCATCGTTATTTTTTAGATATACAGCTTTACGATCAAGCATTAACTTATAGAGAGGTGGCTGGGCAATGTAAATTTTACCTGCTTCAATAAGTTGTGGCATTTGACGGAAGAAGAAAGTTAATAAAAGAGTACGAATGTGTGAACCGTCAACGTCGGCATCGGTCATGATTACAATTTTGTGATAACGTAAATTATCTAAATTGAATTCATCATTAATACCACATTTTAAAACGGCAATAATATTCGCAATCTCTTGTGACTCAATAATCTTATCAAAACGGGCTTTTTCTACATTAAGAATTTTACCACGTAGAGGTAAGATTGCTTGGGTTTGCACGTCACGAGCTTTAACCGCCGAACCACCCGCAGAGTCCCCCTCGACTAAGTAAACCTCACATTCTTCAGGATTACGTGAGTTACAGTGTACAAGTTTATTTGTGGTGAACGTATGCTTTTTATTAGTGCGAGCTAATTCACGCGCACGACGAGCAGCTTCTCTCGTACGAGCTGCTGAAATAACTTTATCAACAATAGTACGGGCTATTTTTGGATTTTCTTCCAAAATAGTTTGGAATTTATCGTTAATTGTTGATTCAACAACCCCACGCACTTCAGAAGAAACTAGTTTATCTTTAGTTTGTGAACTGAATTTCGGGTTAGGAACTTTAACGCTAATAATAGCTACTAAACCTTCACGTGAATCGTCACCGTCGATTTTTAGATCTTTTAAGGCTTTAGATTTAGCATTAGCAATCACTTCACGCTCAATATAACCATTTAATGAACGAGTTAAAGCTGCTTTAAAACCAATTAGGTGCGTACCACCATCACGTTGAGGGATATTATTTGTAAAACAGTGAACACTTTCTTTATAGGTATCGTTCCATTGCATTGCAACTTCAACGGTAATACCTAATTCTTCGTTTACACTTTGGAAGTAGAAAGGTTCTTCGTTAATTACAGTTTTATTGGTATTTAAGAACTTAACGAACTCTTGTAGACCACCGGCATAATGGAATTCATCATGACGACCGTCGCGTTCGTCTTTTAATTCAATACGTACATTTGAGTTTAAGAAACTTAATTCTCTTAAACGATTGCATAAAATGTCGTATGAAAATTCTGTAACGTTTTTAAAGGTTTCGTGTGATGGCCAGAAACGCACCATAGTACCAGTTTTGTCTGTTGTACCAGTAACTGTTAATGGAGCTTGAGGCACTCCATTGTGATAAGTTTGTTCGTGAACTTTACCATCACGACGAATACGTAAAAAGAGTTTAGAAGACAGAGCGTTTACAACAGAAACACCTACGCCGTGTAAACCACCGGCAATAGTTTTAGCATCAAATTTACCACCAGCATGAAGTACGGTCATTACTACTTCGGCTGAACTAACACCTTCTTCCGGGTGAATAGCTGTAGGAATACCGCGACCATCATCTGTAACAGATACTGAATTGTCTTCGTGAATAACAACTTTAATGTTTGAGCAATAACCTGCAAGAGCTTCATCAATAGAGTTATCTACAACTTCAAATACCATATGATGAAGACCTGTACCATCGTCAGTATTACCGATATACATCCCTGGACGAGTTCTAACAGCGTCTAAACCTTTTAAAACTCGGATTGTATTTGCGTCATAGCTTCTGTTATTGTCTGCTGACATCTATATCCCCTTGGAGATTTGCGGTCAATATGTATTTTGACTAGGTTGAAAAACTTAAAAACTTGTATCCTCTTGAGAATTAAATCCTCTCCTTATAGGGGGACACATAAACTAATTAACCTTACTATTATAGCATATCGTGGTACTTTTTACCTATTTGTACGTAGATAACAAAAAACGAGAGCCCAGATAAATCTGAGCTCTCGTTTTTATTTCGAATATGAGATTGAAGCGTTAAACGCAAATTATTTACCTAAGTTTTTACGAACAGCTGCCGATAAATTAGGGTCGATGTTTGCAAATAACTCTAAAGCTTTTTCTACAGTTTCAGCACATGTTACACCTGATAATGAAGCAGCATAGTTAGCAGCTAATTGTGCTTTTTGTGCATCGTTCATTACTTTTTGGTATAACGCACGTGGTTGACTGAAGTAATCTTGATCGTAACCACGGAAATCGTAGTGAGCTGCAGCACGTTCTAAAGCTAAAGGTGGCTCTTGATCGTGAGTTGGCTCGTAAGTGTTGAAACGGTTAGGAGCATAGTTAGGGTGTGCACCACCATTAGTATCAACACGCATATATCCATCACGGTGTGTAGTGTGGTATGGACATTTAGGTTGGTTTACAGGGATTTGGTGGTGGTTAACACCTAAACGGTAACGTTGTGCGTCTTGGTAAGAGAATAGACGACCTTGTAACATACGATCTGGTGAGAAACCAATACCAGGTACGTTGTTGCTTGGAGCAAATGCCGCTTGTTCTACTTCAGCAAAATAGTTAGCTGGGTTACGGTTTAATTCTAAAACACCTACATCGATTAATGGGTAATCGCTGTAAGGCCAAATTTTAGTTAAGTCGAAAGTATAATTATGTTTAGCAGCATCAGCTTCTGGCATAATTTGTACTTTTACAGCCCAGCGTGGGAAGTTACCAGCTTCAATGTTTTCATATAAATCTTTTTGTGCTGATTCACGGTCTTTACCTACTACTTCAGCCGCTTCTTCGTTAGTTAGGTTAGCAATGCCTTGCATTGATTTGAAGTGGAATTTAACCCAGTAACGTTCGTTTTGCGCATTAATGAATGAGTAAGTGTGTGAACCGAAACCGTGCATTTGTCTGTAGTTTGCAGGTAAACCACGGTCAGAGTGAAGAATCATCACTTGGTGCATAGCTTCTGGAGTGCGTACCCAGAAATCCCATGCAGCATCAGCTGAACGCATGTTAGTACGTGGATCACGTTTTTGCGTATGAATGAAATCTGGGAATTTTAATGGATCACGGATAAAGAATACCGGAGTATTGTTACCTACTAAGTCCCAGTTACCTTCACTTGTATAGAATTTTAATGAGAAACCACGAACATCACGTTCTGCATCTGCAGCACCACGTTCACCAGCTACAGTAGAGAAACGTAATAATACATCAGTTTCTGCACCTGGTTGGAAAACCGCGGCTTTAGTAAATTTAGAAATATCATGAGTTACTTTAAATGTACCAAATGCAGCAGAACCTTTAGCATGTACTACACGCTCAGGAATACGCTCACGCGCGAAGTGTGCTAATTTTTCTTGGTACCATACGTCTTGTAATAGTAATGGACCGTTAACACCAGCTTGTTGAGTATTATCGTTATCAACAACAGGTTTACCTGCAGCTGTTGTTAAAGTAGCATTGTTATGATCAAATGGACATTTACTCATAATAGTTGCATCCTTAAAGAAATTAAAATATGTAGGTTTGAAGATTAAAAAATCAAGTTTTTGCTCTTCTGCGAAAAATTTTATAGTTAAATTATAGCACAGCTTAAATAAAATTTAAAACTTTTATTCTTAGGTTTTACTTATCAATAA
>NZ_NRJG01000141.1 GCF_003585935.1 Psittacicella hinzii | reverse complement strand
TTGATACCTAAAGAAATACGTTCTTTTTCAGCATCAATTTGTAATACTACTGCAGTAACTTCGTCACCTTTTTTGTATTGACGTACTAATTCTTCGTTCGAACCGTTACCTAAATCAGAAACGTGTACTAAACCATCAATACCACCTTCTAGACCGATGAAGATACCGAAGTCAGTGATTGATTTGATTTTACCAGTTACTTTTTGACCACGTGAATAAGTTTCAGCGAACTTAGCCCATGGGTTTTCTTTACATTGTTTGATACCTAAAGAAATACGACGACGAACTTCATCGATTTCTAAGATTTGTACTTGTACTTCTTCACCTAATGAAACTACTTTAGATGGGTGAACGTTTTTGTTAGTCCAATCCATTTCTGAAACGTGAACTAAACCTTCGATACCACCTAAAATTTCTACGAAGCAACCATATTCAGCTAAGTTAGTTACTTTACCAGTTAATTTATCACCAACTTGGTATTTAGCAACTACTTCTTCCCATGGATCAGCTTGTAATTGTTTTAAGCCTAAAGAAACACGTACTTTTTCTTTGTCAAATTTTAATACAACAACTTCAACTTGTTCACCTACAGCTACTACTTCGCTTGGGTGTTTAACACGTTTCCAAGACATGTCAGTAATGTGTAGTAAACCGTCAACACCACCTAAATCTACGAATGCACCGTAGTCAGTTAGGTTTTTGATTGTACCTTTAACAACTTTACCTTCTTCTAATGTTTCGATTAGAGCTTCACGGTCTGCGTTGTCTTCGTTTTCAAGAACTGCACGGCGAGATACAACGATGTTGTTACGTTTTTGATCAAGTTTGATAACTTTGAATTCTAGATCTTTACCTTCGATGTTAGCGTTATCACGTGATGGACGTAATTCTACTAATGAACCTGGTAAGAATGCACGAATACCATCGATCTCAACTGTATAGCCACCTTTAACTTTAGATGATACGTGACCAGTAATAGTTTCTTTGTTATCGTGGATTTCTTGTAATTTTTTCCAAACTTGTAGAGTTTTAGCTTTTTTGCGAGATAAAGTAACGTCGCCTTGACCATTTTCTAATGATTCAACTGCAACTTCGATTTTATCACCAACTTTAACAGTTAATTCGCCGTTAGCATTTTTAAACTCTTCAGCATCGATTTGAGCTTCTGATTTTAAGCCTGCATCTACAATAACGAAACCTTTTTGAAAACCGATTACAGTACCTTCTACTACTTCACCAACTTTTGGTGTGTTAAGAATTGACGCTTCAAATAGTTGAGCAAAATTTTCCATGGTGTAAATATAAATTTAAATTAAAAAAACATCCAATTTGAATCATTCAAATGGGGTTGTGAAAACTAACATAGCCTCATGCTATGCAATAAAAAACAATAACTTATTATATCCAAAAATTAATTAACTTTGGTAAAATTTTTCATCTAAGTATTTAATTTTTGATACTTAATCTTAAAATTTCTTGTTCCTAAAACATGGTATGC
>NZ_NRJG01000140.1 GCF_003585935.1 Psittacicella hinzii | reverse complement strand
AAATTATTCTCAATTATCTTTTTTATTTTTCAAACCTCCTTACAGACAAAATTTAAGCGAATAGAGTCGAACTCTATTCGCTTAAATTTATTAGTAACTTTATTTTTTAGTAAGTTCAGTATTTCTACCTAAACATTTATTGTTAAATGGTAGTACTGGTGAAGTTGCATATTCTTCAGGCGTTAGAAGACGTAAACTTAATGCATAAATATCATCTTTTAACATTTGAACTAATACTTTATTTACTGCTCTTTGACGATCTAAAGATTTTTTCTCAACAAAAGCTTGGCTGACAAGAATTACAGCATAGTGACTTCCTGCTTCAGGACCACTATGGTGCATATAAGATTCGTCAATTACTTCTAAATATGTAGGTGCAAAAGCTTGAGTTAATAACTCTTCAATCTTAATTTTATGTGGGTGAACAAAAGTCATATTACTCCTCACTCATTGGTTGACGTTCAATTTTACAACCTAAACGAGCAATTTGCTTCTCGATTGTTTCATAACCACGATCAATGTGATAAATCTCATCTACATAAGTAGTGCCTTGCGATACACAACCTGCAAGTACTAAAGAAATTGAAGCACGTAAATCGGTTGCTTTTACACGGGCTCCTGATAAGCTTTCAACTCCCTCAATATAAATCGTATTACCTTTTTGAGTAATTTTTGCACCCATACGTTGCAATTCAGGCACATGCATAAAACGGTTTTCAAAAATCGTTTCCGTTACAACGCTATTACCTTGAGCAAGAGTATTTAATAAAGTAAATTGCGCTTGCATATCTGTAGCTACACCTGGATATGGAGCGGTAGTGATGTTAACGGCTTTTGCACGTTTACCTTGCATATCACAAGTAACTTCATTCCCGTTAATAGTAATAATTGCACCAGCTTCTTCAAGTTTAGCTAAAGTTGCTTCTAAGTGTTCTGGGTTTACATTAGTACAAGTAACTTTATTACGTGAAATTGCAGCGGAAATTAAGTAAGTACCACATTCAATACGGTCAGGGATAATTGAGTATTCATCACAACCATGAAGCTCTTCAACACCTGTAATTGTGAGAACACGAGTACCAATACCAGAGATATTTGCACCTAAAGCATTTAAGAAATTACATACGTCTACAACTTCTGGCTCCATTGCAGCATTCTCAATGCGCGTAACACCTTTTGCGAGGCTAGCTGCACAAACCGCTGATACTGTAGCACCCACAGAGATTTTATCGAAGAAAATGTTAGCACCTGTTAGACAATTTGGTGCTTTAGCGATAACATTACCTTCATTTAACTCAATAGTTGCACCTAGTTTTTTTAGTGCTTCAATGTGCATATCAATTGGACGAGAACCAATAGCACAACCACCAGGTAGTGAAACTTGTGCATAACCAAAACGCGCTACTAAAGGAGCAAGCGCCCAAATTGAAGCACGCATTTTACTTGCTAAGTCATATGGAACTTCGTAGCTAACGATACTTTGTGGTTTTAAACTTACAGTATTATTTGCTAGATCAGCAGCAACCTCTACTCCTAAATTTTGTAGAATGTTACATGTGTATTTGATATCTGTAAGATTAGGCACATTTTTAAAAGTAATGTTTTTAGTACCTAAGATTGCAGCAAAGAAAATAGGAAGTGCGGCATTTTTAGCACCACCAATTTTAATTGTTCCTGAAAAGTTTTGACCACCTGTAATTAGAAAGCGTTCCATGCGATTAGCCTCTGAAGTAAAAGGAAAAATTGTGTAATATTTTTTGTTGGGAATTAATTTACCTGTGTGTGGATCTTTTTTACCTATACAAACTTCTTCCGAAGTCGGATTTCCTTGTTCATTACGATAGGATTTCAAGGTGTAGTAAATATAATACGTGCCGTTTTTAGCTTTTTTAGCGCTAATTTTTTTGAGCGGCATATTCACTAAAGTGTGTACCATTTTCTTATCCACTGTATACTATAATTTTATCGATACAAATTATAGCACGTTGATAAATCTCAATATTTTATAAATAGCTCTTCGCATTAGGTTAATAAGTTAAAACTTTGATAAACACTTACATTTATTTTTTCAGACAACCACAACAGATAACCGACAACCAAACAACCTGATAAACATACTCCCACAACCTATCTCCACCTTTCTACAATCACACTCCCGATCCTAATTTCCCGAAAATTTAAAGTCTTCAATAATCAATAATTTAGATTAAAATATTGAAAAATATGAAAAAATCAAGCTTAAAAAGCTTGATTTTTTTCTGCTACATAGACTAAATATAAGTATTTTATTAAAGTCTACATAAGGCGGGAAAAAA
>NZ_NRJG01000014.1 GCF_003585935.1 Psittacicella hinzii | reverse complement strand
GATGAGGATTTTATATACAATCTTTTATTAACAGTAGTAAGGAATCCTACTAGGTATACAGGCATTTTCAGAGTAACTAATGCTAAAACGAAGTTAATCCAAAATGTAACCCAAAGTCAAGAAATTAAATTTGGTGACTTTATGGAAGACATTGTTACGCAGTATATTGGATTAATGGGATATACCAACTTACCAAAAAATATCAAAACAGAAAATGACGCACATTATTTAAATGTCGATCAATTATTTTATAAGGATAAAGTTTTATACTTAATTGAACAAAAAATTAGAGATGACCATGATAGTACAAAGATGAGGGGTCAATACGACAACTTCCGAACGAAAATTAATATTTTACGGAAAAATTATCCAGATAAGCAAATCAAAGCTACTATGTGGTTCATAGACGATGGTTTGAAAAAGAATAAGAAGTATTACGAAGGTAAAATTGCTTCTGAAAGCTTTCCTCAAACTGAAATCTATATCAAATATGGCAAAGATTTATTTAAGGATATTTTTGCTAGGGAAGATGTTTGGGAAGAAATATATAATCATCTTTTAAGAAATAAACAGGAGCGTTCACAAGAAGTGTTACAACTTCCTGATTTCGATACTAGTGAAATTGTGAAAGCTTCTATAAGACGCTTAAAAGAAGAACAACCTAATCTTTACAAAAAGTTAATCTCTAATGATCCTAAAGATTCTAAATATATTACGTTAAGAAGTGAATTATTTCCTTCTGGAATTGATTAGTTTATATTGCTAACGTATATATTTAAGAGATAGTTCAAAATTCAATAAAACAATTATTTTAATAAATGCGGCAGACCTAAGAGTTTTACTCTTAGGTCTGTTTTAATGCTCTGATTAAGCTATATTTTCTCTATATTGTTCACGAATGCTATTTATAGAAGTCAATTCACCATCTCTCATTACATACCAATGATCGAAGCCATTAAGCTTATTTGCTTTAACTTTTTTCGCTAAAGCTACACAAGTGTGCATATCTATAATTTGCCCTTGGTAATTTAATTGACCATTTGCTGTTAATTGCGCTGCTGGATTACCGTCTTTAAGATAAAACCATTCATCAACAAAAAAGTATTGATTCTCAATCATTTCGTTCATGCTAACTTTTTTAGGCTTGATGTCATAAACCGCATTAGCAATATCTGAATCTTCGTAGCTAATTTGCTCTAAACGAGTTTTACCATATCCACAATAGGTAGGATCTCGTTCAATCATTATATAGTTACGACCTAGTTTTTTCGCGGCTGCTCCAGTAGTCATAGTGCCGCCAAACGGATCAAGAACTACGTCTCCTTTTTTGGAAGAGATAGCAATAATACGTTCAAGTAACTCAAGTGGTTTTTGGGTGCTATGAAGTTTATTACCATCTTTATCTTTTAGACGTTCATTACCAGCACACACAGCAAAGCGCCAAACCGAACCTAATTGTTTACGAATTCCTTTAGCATATTCTTCAGGACTAACGGTTTCAGTGTTTAGTTCTTTAGCAGTTTTGTAATTGAAAGTGTACTTAGATTTTTTACTTTTGGTTGCCCAAATTAAGGTTTCGTGACTATTATTTAAGCGTGTACCTTTAAAGTTTGGCGTTGGGTTTTTCTTATACCAAACTACATCATTGATTAACCAGAATCCTAATTGTTGCATAATTGCACCAATAGAGTAGATACACTGCATACCGCCGATTACCCATATCGAACCATTAGGTTTTAATACTCGGTAACAAGCACTTAACCAATCGCGTGTAAATTGTTCGTACTGTTCTAAAGTTTCAAACTGATCCCATTCATCGTCACAGCCATCGAACTCAGTACCTTCAACACGGAGTAAAGTACCTTCAGTACGCATCCAATAAGGTGGATCAGCAAAGATTAGATCTACACTATTTTCTGGTAACTTATTCATTTCAACAATGCTGTTACCATTTATAACTTGATTTAAAAGCATAGAGAAATTCCTATTTTTGTGAGAACTTAGTGGTTTGTGCTATAGCTGTAGCATGAACTTCAATTGCTTTTTTTCCGATTTTGTTACATTTATTGAAATTATCAAGGAGCTCATATTCAGCCTTAGTTAACGTTTTAACGGCTAACTGATCGCTAATAAAGATTTCACCTTGACCTGTAACTAACCAATTTAAATTTATTCCGACTTTGGCAATAGCGGTCATGCCCTCGGCGTTTGGTTCACGATCTCCACTAAGATAACTTTGCATCGTGCGATAAGGTATGCCTACTAATTCCGCAAATTCTTTAATTTTCCATTTTTGTTGTTCGCAAATGAACTTCAATCTTTGGGCTATACACATACAAGTTCTCTAAGGTTAATTAATCATTGTTTATTCTCAGTTGAGGTTAAAAATATGATTATAAATATAAGTATATTATATCACAAATGTGTAGATTGGTTTAATGGAAAATAGTAATAATTTATTGAAAAGTAATTAAAATTAATATGTTTCTTAACTAAACATTCAAACCAAACTACTATTAGTTTTTAA
>NZ_NRJG01000139.1 GCF_003585935.1 Psittacicella hinzii | reverse complement strand
ATTTAAAAGGTCCACTAGGGTGTTGTGCGTTGCGGCGCACGTCCTTAACACATATTGCAAGTCAATAGTGTACTTATATAATTCTCCCCAAGTGTTACCACTAAAAGTTGGCACTATGCACGGCGTTAACAATTCCACAGGTATTAGCTCCACATAATTAAGTGTAAAACTACTTACTGTTGGAACTTGTGGTTTTGTTAGTTTCTGGGTTGAGCTGCAGCCACTTAATAAGATTGCTAGACAAAGGGATAGCAGCGCAGGTAGCTGTTTTGAGTTCATTACTAACCAGTGATAACTTATTGTGATAATCGCGTGTAATTGCAGACTTATCTACGGTCAACTTGTGTATCTCTTGTTGCATTTCGTAGATTTTACTGCGCATTTCTTTAGCTGCTAATTGCTCTGCTTCCAGTCTTTGGATATAAGCACTATTTTGTTCAGCTAAATTAATAATACGCTCGTCTTTTTGTCTGGATTGATACTGCGTTATCATAAAAAAGGTCATGAAAACGATTAGTAATAATAAGGTTGGGTTATTCTTTCCGGTGCGTAAAATACCGGCAATCCATGCCACAATCATAACTTCCTACTATGCTAGCTCAAAAAGTTCACGTTCAGTTTTACGTCGGTTGATAAGACCATTTAGTTGTTTACCACTAGCATACGTCCATCTATCAAATTGAGTAGCTGCTTGCTCTAGTTTATTTTCATTAATAAGTTTGAGCATGGTTGACTTCTTGAAATTACCAATACCAACGTTATATACAAAAGAGTAAAGAGCGGCTTTTTGATTAGCATTCAACTTAACTTTTACTAAATCGTCAACTTGAGTAGCAAAGGTTTTTAATTCTTTAAGTAAGAGATAATGAGCAGTTTTTTCGTCCATGCCATTCTTATACTTTTTTAGCACTTCTTTGTCAGTAATGCCGTACCCAATGGTCTGTATTCCCACAGGATCAAGGTACGGCTTTAATTTTAAGCCCTCAAAGCGTTTAACGTATTTAAGAGCAGTGTTTAGTGCTAATTCGGTGCTAGTCATTACCTATCCTCATCTTTACCGGTTGTTTGTTTATCTTCGGTCTTTTTCTTCTTGCTGGGGTCGTATTTATTGATAAAGTAGCTAATCCACACATTAATAAATTGCGTCACTACTTTTACTACGTTATTCACACCAGCGTAACCAATGATTGCAGCAATAATAGGGAGATAACTTTCTGGCACTCCGTTTATTATTGCCACAGGTGCTCCTAGGTACACAATGAAAAAGACCAAAGCCAACTCATACCAAAAATGAAGAACCCCAACTCTACCGTCTTTTTTAAATTTGAAGATAGCAAAAGCAACTCCGATTAAAGACCATTTAATAGACTGTAGATTTACGAACAGGTTCAACAGATCCGTGAGGTTATTAATTACTAGCTTGGTCTTTTCGTGGTCAAATACCGTCATCATGCAACCATAAAAAGGTTAATTGATTAAACTTTCATAGTGCCAACCGTGTAATTAAGAATTTAGGCTTCTAATAGCCTTGCTTTAGCTCATACGATAGCTGAACATTTTCTAATACTATATAAGTCATCAAAAACACCATATACAGTATGAGCAGTATCAAAAGTAAGAATTGTTTTTTCAAGGTTATTTATTTGCGTTATCAATAAGATGGTCGCTTAGTTGTTTTACGTCCTTATTAATAAGGTTCTTATCGACCATAATATTGTTTAAGATTAACTGCGTATGCTTATTTAGTAGCTGCAGTTTTACAAGCGATTGCTCTATCCTATCCAAGCGTTCAGCAATGCGTAGCAAGCGACGGGTTAGGAGTTCTTGCTTGATTTCTGTTTGTTCGTTCAAGGTATTATTAGTTTAGATTTGTGGAATATTAATTAGAAAATCTAGGTTTGTGGTCTTATGCGGGAAAGTGCTATTTTTGATTAATGCAGCTGCTAGTTTCATGCGTTTATCCTCAATACTCATACTAGTGTCATCTAGCCACGTACTTAAGGTTTTAATTGCTTTTAGCTGCTCATCTGTTAAATCGTGTAAAAATTGATATCCTCAATAGACGTAGTAAAAAAGTCAGCAATATAGCTATTTTCATGAAATTCTGATTGACGATATATTTGTACTAGCTGTGAAAAAGTAGTCATATTATTCTGCGTTTATAATGCCTTTATAAGAACTTTTACTTTTCCCTTGAGTGATTTATCATCTTGATCGTCAACGTTGATTTTAGACACCTCTAAACGCTTAATTTGACTATCATCGTCATAAACACCTGCTTCGGTTAAGATATCCATAATAGGCTTAATCACGTTATCGATATCTCGACGTCTACGATCAGGACAATACTCAACTACCTCTAATGCTATAAAGGTGTTTTCATTAGCTTTCTTCCATTTTTGAGCTAATATTTGGTACTGTACTTGAGGAATAATTTGCTTGCGGTACTCTCTATAACGCTGTGAGTGTGCGCGATGGGTAAATTTGCCACGTACGACTGTTTTATACATTGCGTTGACACTTACAGGAAAATCTAGCGTAAGCTCTAATTGCATATACTTATGGTTCTACTCATAGCTGCATTACTAAATTTTAAGAACGCAAAAAAGCCCAAGTCGTGCACCCCTATGAAAGGAGATAAGCGACTTAGGCTCTTGTTAATTACATTTAGTATTACACTAAAAGGAACTTTTATTAGATAAAGACATTAAAAAGGAATATTTTCCGAACCAACGTTTCCATTAGTATTAGTATTATGGTTTTGTTGATTTCTGTTTTGGCTTGCTGGATTTTGGTTAAAACCTCTGCTTTGGTTCTGTTGGAACTGCTGTTGGTTATTATTTCTAGCAAAGCCTTGAGTGCTCTGGTTGAACACAGGAGGATTCTGGTTTTGATTATTGTATGGCTGATTGCCATTATTGGCTGTATTAAAGCCTTGATTTTGAGGACGCTCAACTGTCATACCAATAACTTCTTGTTGTTTATGGCATAACTGTACACTAATAACTTTCAGCTTATTTAAGAATTTTTCTTCACCGGTTTTATCGATATATTTCATTTTCGACCATACACCGGTAACATTTACGTAAGAACCTGTTTGGATTGCTAGAATCACATTTTCGTCAGATTTACTTACATTCCATGCTGTGCAACCAAACCATTCAGTCTCTGACTCCCATTGATTATCGTATAAATATGGAAATCTAACCCCAATTCTAAAGTTGTAAGATTTTCCACTTTCATAATTATTACTTGTAGGAGTTTGGATTAATTTAGCCGGCTCTGCAGCATAACCTGAAATAATTACAATTGCGTCAGTCATTTTTTATCCTTATTTACTTGCATTGAAAAATAATAAAAAGATCTAGTCCTGAAATCCTATTGGCTTTGCTGCTAGCTGGATACCCCTTTGGGGTACTTCCAGCGAAGCAAGCAGCTAAGCCGCGATTATCAAACTAGAATCTTGACTATAAAAAGAGAAGCAAAAGGTAATATAGCCAATATTAAGTTTTCAATAACAATATTAATTATTAAAACAAAATTTCAGAAAAAGATTAGAAGTTAAGGAAACTGAAATAAAGTCTAATAATAAATATCAATAAAAAAAGGATATTAATTTATGATCTACTTATATTATAAATTATTTCACTTTAAAAAAGCAAAATTTTATAATTTAGCTGCTATTTATGGTCTAAAAGAATTTTAGACAATAGAGGGGCGAACTA
>NZ_NRJG01000138.1 GCF_003585935.1 Psittacicella hinzii | reverse complement strand
AATCTTAGAGTTAATCTTAGCGTAATGATTGAGCGTAATGATTATTTACTCTCTTCATTTCAGTTAATTTAAGATGATTAACTTCAGATAATCGACTTTAAGCCCCAGCTTTCGCTGGGGCTTAAAGTTTGTCTAAAATTTTGCGCCAAAGAAAAGGATCGAATCCGCAGATCCGATCCCTCATAAGCTAAGTTGTTTGTAACCTCTGGTTACATCCTTAATTTCAGTTTAGCATAAGAAAATTAACAGGTGTAAAAAACTTTTTACTTTTTCTTGCTAATTCTTTTTGCTCCTGTATTAAGGCTTTAACTTGGCTTCTTACCTTAATTTAAGGCATTCTTCTGAATACAATATTTACGCTTACAGTGCGTAGTCTAAAGTCAGACCTACACGTTTTTGTTGCCAGTCTGAAGCTTTTTCATAGTTACCACTTAAGCGGATTTTTAAAGCATCCGTAAGGTTAATCGCATAGCCTAAAGAAAGACGTGCTAGGAAATCGCTCTTAAATACCTGTCCTACATTATTACCGTCACGTAATTTAATGCGCTCTTTTGAACCTAAAAGTTTAGTTTCAAAACCTAGTGAAGCATCTACGCGTGATGCTAAACCAAAGGTTGTGAAAGCAGCATAACCACGTAATTGGATTTGACCGAACATTTTGTAGTTATTACGTGATTGTACATCTAGAGACACGTATTTAGAAGTATCATTTTGCGCATGCTCTTTAAAGCCTTTTTGGTGCTTAAAGACATTAGTAATGCCACCTTCAAGGATTAAACCATTACCATACTCTAAACCATTACCTGCTAATAAATAACCAGCACGTAAATCAAGACCTAAAGATGTACTACTAAAGTTAGCTCTTTGGTCTGCATCAGTTAGCGTGGTACGTGTTACTTCATATTTATGGTAGTTACCAAATAGAGTAGCTCCAATAAATGAATTCTTGTATGAAGCACCAAGACTCACCATTGCTCCGTAGGTTTTAACATCAGCATAGCCGGCAGTGTAATTACGATCTACGTAATCATTACCTTCTGCCCATTTACCCCAACCTGAGTAAACAGCTAGACCTAGATTGTAATCACCAATTAAACGCGTGTGGAAACCTGCAGTTTCACTATTACCGTTGTAACGACCTTTAATTGCTGTGCTTGAACGTTCCCAATCATTACGTGCATAATCATATTTCACATAAGTGTGGAAACTATTATCATCGCTAGTAAAGCGATTTAATACGGTTGAAGCAAAGTCTAAAACACGACTACGCGTTTCTTGCTCTACAGCTTGTTGTACGTTGTTGTACAGTGTACCAGCCGTACGTAACATTAAAGCATTAACTTGCGCAGTGTTCATGCTTTGAATTAAAGCAGCAGCTGCAGCAACTGAAGCATCAGTTGCAGTTAGAGTCACACCACTTGCAGCGCTTGTAGAGCTTGCAGTACTTGCTGTAGCACCAGTTACAGCAGTCGTGCTCGTAGTTAAGGCAGAACTATCAGTACTAGTTAAGTTTACTGTACTATTAGTTGTATTAGTACTTAAGCTTGCATTAGTTGTACTATTAAAGCTTGTTGTATTAGCGTTAACTTGTACATTGGTTAAGCTTGTAGCACTTACGTCAGCCGTAGTTAAAGCATTAGTTGAAGCTGTACTTGTTGCTGTACTATCTGTGCTTGTTAAGCTAATAAGTGTAGTATCACTTGTGCCTGTATCTACAGCACTAGTTAAGCTTACTTCAGTTTTAGCACTACCAACCGCAACCGAACTTAAATCTTGGTTACCGTAGTAAGAAGAGGTTAAAGCAGGAGTTTCTTCGCTTGAAGTGATAATTGCTTCACCATTAGTTGCAACTTGGCTAGTTGCATAAGCATTAGCTGCGGCAAAGAGTTTATCTAACTGTTGTGCCCCTACAGTCGCTACACTAATATCTGCTGAAGTTAAAGAAGTTGTAGTTGCGGCATAACTAGTTGCACTTGAAGCTTTAATGCTTACAACTACTGACGTGCTGTTTTGGTAAAGGCTATAGTTTACTAAAGCCGAACCAGAGTAATCTGAATAAATATTACTAAAGTTACCTGATAAGTTATTAGCAGTTAATACTGTAACTTGGGTTGTTCTATTAGTTTTTACGTACGAACCTGTATTTACTAAAGCTAAAGTACCATTAACCTTAGCCGAACCTTTAACTGTAGCACCTTTACTTAGATCTACAGCTAGAGTTGCGTTTTCTTTATTAACTAAATCACCTGTAACAGTTACATTACTTAATTGGGTGTAACCGTTGTTAGTTAGGTTAGCTACTTTAGCGTTATAAGCATAAAGCGCACCTTTACTGTTTACGCTAATGTTTGAGGCTAAGCTTACGCTATTGTTACCTGTAGCTGTACTTGAAATACCTGCTGAATATTTATCTTGCAGGATTAAAGCACCACTGTTAACTACCGTATTACCAGTATAAGTATTGTTGCTACCAGTTAATACTAATTGGTCGTAAGTAGATGCACCATATACGTATAAACCATTACCACCAGTAATGTTGTTATTGAAATAGTAACGTTTTTTCGTATTGCTCAGGTTAGCTTTAAAATCACCAAAGACAAAAGCCGCCGGACCATTTAATGCCATACCCGCATCAACAATCCCCCAACCAAACACTTCATCAACCCCAGCTTCACCTACGTCGTAAGCGGTAGTTAAAAGAGTAGTTTTTAGTTGTTTAGCAGTCATCCAGTCAAACTGTTGTTTAACCATAGCAGCGATAGCAGTTACTTGTGGAGCTGCGGCAGAAGTACCATTAAAATCTTTTGATCCACTAGTTGTATAAGCGGCAATTTTATAGTTAAATGCAGCGGCAATACAACTCCATTTAGCAACCCCACAGTTAGTTGCTCTACTTAAAGAGCTCGCACCAGAAGCATAACCTGAAATAATATCGTTAGTTGTAAATGAAGTAGTTGAGCTCTTAGTTACATTAGTATCTAAGGTAGTACCACCGATGGTATTTTTAGTGGTATTTACAGTCGCACCAATATCGTTGTTTGGGTTATAGCTATAACCTGTTACGGCAATAATAGCATTAGATACATTAGCATTAGTATCTAGTAATTTAGCTAAAGATGAGTTTGAACCTAAAGATTGACCGTAATTTAAATCAGACCATTGACTAGATGAAGCTATTGATGGATCTGCTTGATATTGAACAGTTAACCATTCTGTCGCATTTAAGTTACCTGTACTAAAGACGAATAATGGAGTATCACTTTTAGCGGTAATATTCACTAAACCTGCTTGTGCAGAAGCAAAACCAGTACCACTTTCATTAGCGTCACCGATAATGTAAGCGTTACTAACTACAGCAGGTTTAGCAGTGTTATATATAGTTTTATATACATCACCTAAACCACCAACAGCAACTCCATTAGTTAATTGCGTATAGTAAAGATTTACATCTGGAGTTAAACCCGCATAACTCGACGAACGATTAGCGGCAATAATTAAACCAACTTTTGTTCCGTGGTCTTCCTCTAAACCTAAGATTTTACGCGAATTAGCATCTGTGTAAGCAATACTTGCTGGTAAAGCAATTTCGGTAGGAATCTTTTTAAAGCCTGCATGGCTAGCATTAAACGTACCATCAATCATGACTACAGAAACGCCAGAACCATTAAAATTCTGCTCACTCTTAGACAGAGTAGCCGTTTTATTCATTTTAGTGGTTGAAGCGCTTGAAATCGGTAAGTAGTAACCTGCAGTATTTTTAAAACCTAATACCGGTAGTAAACCTTGAATATATAAGGTATTGTAGTTATAACCTACTTTAGTAGTACCAATAGTCGTGGTTGGCCAGTAAGTTAAGGTTAAATTACTACTTGCAGCACGCTCGTAATCATAAGCTTTTTTATTGGCTGTTTGCGCATTAGTAAATGCGGTATTTGCCACGCGATTTAGAGCAGTACTTTGTCCGAAATAGGTTGAAGTTGCTGAAGAAGCACTTGCATTTACGTCAGAACTTGTCGACCCAGTAGTTGTGCTAGTTACAGTACTCGTACTTGTTAGAGTTAAAGCCGAACCTGAAGCACTTGCCGAAGAATAAGATGAACCGCCAGAGCCGCCACCGCCGCCACAAGCAGTTAACACACTAGCAGAAAAAATCGCTGCTATAGAAGCATTTAACCGGTTTAGTTTAGGAAAACGCATATAACTATCTCTATCAGGATGAAACCAAGCACACCACGAGCAAACCACAAGCAAACCCATAAAGGTCAGAACAATGTATGGTAATCATGGTTACTTAGTTTCAATAAGGTATAAAAAGCGCAAAAACTTACGAGTGATTGTACAAATAATACTGTTACACAAGTACCTATAGTGGCACAAGTGATCTATAATTGCACAAGTAATCAAAAGGTACAAGTCATACCCACAAGATGTTTTTTAGTCTGATTTACATATTTCTTATCAGAGCATAAGATGGAAATAGCGTAAAACTCAAAAGCATAAAAGATTTTAGTTTTACGTTTAAAGTAGTTGATAAATATTGCTACTGACGCGAAAGCTTGATTACTTGCTTGTACAATCCAAAGCTATTTGTCGCTTTGGGCTTTTACCTTAAGTGTTTCATATACTAATCTCTTAGCTTGCCAAAGCTAAGAGCAAAAAAAGAAAATCTTGAATTTGCAGTCATGCCAAATGACTATGAGGTTTTCTTTAACTAGAGACAAGTCAAGCTTGTAGTAAACAAAAACCTGTTTACATTTTACAATTTCTGCGGACAATACTCTATTTAAAGTTAAAATTTAGAGACTATTCAAATTCTATTCTGAAAGAATCTATCAAAAGCTACTTTTTAGCAGGAGAATACTCATTTTTTCTGGCTAGGTATTACAAAGTTAAGCTTATTATCTCTATGTTTTTTAATGTTAAAGTTTATTTCTATATACCTTAATATGAATATATCCAAAGGCATACAAATATAAGATTTTACCTTCTGATTATTAATGGTTAATCTCCTTTAAGCAAAAAGAATTGCCATCATTTCTCTCTCTGTTAGATTACTCATGAACAAGAGCATCGTATAGATTCGCGTCTCGCAAAAGGCTAAAAAAATCTTTAGCTCTTTATT
>NZ_NRJG01000137.1 GCF_003585935.1 Psittacicella hinzii | reverse complement strand
CAGCTGAACTACCAGACCACAATAGAGTATTTATACTCTTTACTTAATGAAATTGATAACTAAGTTTGTGTAATAAATTATAGCAGTTTATTAATTATTAATGGCTTGAAGTTGCACTAAAACATTTATATATAATATTGCTATAATACAAACTAAAAAGTTGATAAAATTACTTTGCTGTTGGTTCTGGTAAATTTTTAAATTTAGACACTAAGCTAGCTACGTAATTTGGTAGATCTTTACGTTCTACGATATTATCAATTGCACCGTGTTCTAATAAGAATTCAGAACGTTGGAATCCTTCAGGTAATTTCTCTCTAATTGTTTGTTCAATTACACGAGGACCTGCAAATCCAATTAATGCTTTTGGTTCAGCAACAATTACATCACCAAGCATTGCTAATGAAGCAGATACACCACCGAATGTAGGGTCAGTTAGAACTGAAATAAATGGGATACCTGTATCTCTTAATTTAGCAAGAGCAGCTGAAGTTTTAGACATTTGCATTAAAGAGAATAAACCCTCTTGCATACGAGCACCACCTGAAGCAGAAAAACATACTAATGCAGTTTTGCTTTCAAGTGCTAAAGTAGCAGCTCTTACAAAACGTTCACCAACTACAGATCCCATTGATCCACCCATGAACTCAATATTAAAAGCACAAGCTACAATATCAATTCCGTTAACTTTACCTTTATATACAACTAAAGCTTCGTCTGTATCTGTAGACTTTTTAGCACCTTTTAAACGGTCTTTATATGATTTTAAATCTTTAAAGTTTAAAGGATCTTTTGGGTGGATTGCTGTAAATAATTCTTCGTACGTGTCCTGATCAAAAAATGCTTGTAAACGATTTCTTGGAGAAATTCTACCGTGATGATTACAATGTTGACAAACATTTAGGTTAGCTTCATAATCTTTACGATATAAAGTTTGACCACAACCAGTACATTTGGTCCATACCCCTTCAGGAATGACGCTGCTTTCTGAAGACGAGAGTGTCTTTTGAATAGAACTCTTGATTTTATCAAACCAACTCATATGAATCTTTGAACCTTACTTGTAATTTAAAAAAATAGCTATATAACTCTAACTAGATAAAGACAATAGTTTTAAGCAATCTGGTTTATTATATCATTTTTTCCAATTATAGAGATCACTATGAAAAAAAATAAGAGTTTTCTAAAAACCGTACTTGCAAGTAGTTTAGCTTTAATTACTATTGGGGCAGCTACAACTTATGGTGTTATTAACACAGCGCAGGCGGATCCTTCAACTCAATTAACTCAATCACAACCTGCATTTATTCCTAATAAAGCATCTTTAGCTCCAATGATCAAACGAGTTATGCCTTCAGTAGTGTCATTGGATGTAAAAGCTGTTGAAACCAGTCAAGGAGGTGGTAGTTCTCCTTTAGATATTTTTGGTCAGTTATTACCTAAAGAATTCCAAGATTTACTAGGTGACCAATTTTCAGGTGGTCAACCAAGAGAACAAAATGTTCGTCAAATGGGATCTGGTGTAATTATTGATAGTAAAAATGGTTACATTGTAACAAACTATCACGTTGTTTCAGGTGCTAAAAGTATTAAAGTTAAAACTTATGATAATCGCACTTACAACGCTAAAGTAATAGGTACAGACCCTGATACAGATTTAGCAGTATTAAAAGTTGAAAACTTTAATAATCTTCAACAAATTAATATCGGTGATTCGAATTCTGCAGAAGTAGGTGATTTTGTTGTTGCTATTGGTAATCCATTTGGTATTGGTTTAACAGCAACTTCAGGTATTGTTTCTGCTTTAAACAGATCAACATCATTAAATTTCTACGATAACTATATTCAAACGGATGCATCTATTAACTCTGGTAACTCAGGTGGTGCATTAGTTGATTTAAACGGTAACCTAATTGGTATTAATAGTGCAATCCTTTCAAAATCTGGTGGTTCAGTTGGTATTGGATTTGCTATTCCGTCAAATGTAGTTAAGTCTATTGCTAACCAAATTATTGCCAATGGTAAAGTATCACGTGGTCAATTTGGTATTCGGGGTAACGATTTAAATCAAACTCTAATTGAATTAAATAAAATCCCAGTTAGTGAAGGTGCATTTGTAAATGAAGTGTTCCCTGGTTCTGCAGCTGATAAAGCAGGATTAAAAGCTGGAGATGTTATTGTTAAAGTTGATAACACGAAAATTGTAGACTTTAACCAATTAAGATCTGTTGTAAGTGCTCAACCTGCAAATACAACATTTAGTGTAACTTATATCCGTGAAGGTAAAACTTACACAACTAATATCACATCAGACAAGAACCAAAATACAGCTGCATCTAAATCACAACAATCACAAACAGATAAACAAGGTGATGTGAGTGTATTTGGTACTTTATTTAGCCAAAATGATAAAGGCGTTGTAGTTAAAAAAGTTGAGAAAAACTCACCGTTTGGTGTGTATGGAATTAAGGTAGGTGATAAATTATTATCTATTCAAGATATTCCAGTTGCAAATACAGCCGAATTGAAAAATGCTTTAGAAAAAGTAAAAGAAGCGGAAATGGTTGTATTTAAATTCCAAAGAGACAATAGAATTATCTACGTTTCTATTCAAAACAATTAATCTCTAATACAAAACAAAAATAGAGCTTGCGAAGAAACCGCAAGCTCTATTTTTGTTCCCTATTTTCAATCCTAATTTCCCGAAAATTTAAAGTCTTCAATAATCAATAATTTAGATAAAAATATTGAAAAAGATGAAAAAATCAAGCTTAAA
>NZ_NRJG01000136.1 GCF_003585935.1 Psittacicella hinzii | reverse complement strand
TTTTTATTCTAAGGCAAACGTAAACTTTAAAAGTAGGTGTTTTGCGAAGAATAAAATAATTGCGAGGATTAATATAGTTTTATAACGAGATTACTTTAAAGAAGTAAAGTGAATGTATTTGGGGTAATACATTTACAAAAAATTATAACATTAACCACCATTACTCATCAAAAATCATAAATTTGTCAATATATAACAGTTAGGTGTTTTTGCTAAGTTATTTAGGTACTTTGACGAAAAAGGTGTATTTATTACCTACTTAAATTATACTACGTAAGTATTTAATTGATAGTATATTTTGTGAGTGGCGATTGATAACCGAGTTTTTACTCGGTTATTGTTGATTTAGGAAATTTACACTTATACAAGTATCGACTTAATACGACTATTGCCAAGAAGCTAAAGGTATTATTTTACAGTTAAGATGCCATAAAAAAGCGAGCCTTAATTATGGGGCTCGCTCTATAAGTTTATAAGTATTAACGATTACTTACAAGTTCAACTTTCTTATTTTGTTAAATTTGGAGATTTAATTGAACTATAAGTTAAGTTTTGTAAGCTTTCTTTTTTCGGTGCTGGGAAAATGAATGAAGCAATAATACCAGCCACTAAACCTACACCAATAATTGCTAAAGCATTTAAGAATGGGCTTACTTCGATTGGAGTATAGCCAAGTTTTAATGGGTTAGCTAAGTAGAATGAGAAAGCGATTGCTGATAATAGACATGCTAAACCTGCTTCTTTACCAGCACGATCACAGAAGAGTGCGAGTAAGAAGATCGCAGCTAATGGACCACCAAATAGACCAGTTAAACCAGCAAAGAGTTTAAAGGCATCACCTTGACCTTCTAAGATTAAGTAGTAAGCTAAGGCTGTACCTAATAAACCAGCACCTGCTGAAGCAACTAGTCCAACTACCACTTTGAATTTATCATCAGAGCTATTAGGGCAAACGATATCATTAGCAACACAAGTAGCTAAAGAGTTAATTGAAGATGAAACTGTTGATTGTGTTGCTGCTAAAATACCAACAATTACTAAACCTGATAAACCTACAGGTAAGAATTTGAAGATAAAGTAAGGAACGATAGCGTTACCAGAAATATCTTCAGGTAGAGTATTACCAGAGTAGTTAAAGAAGATAATTAAAGCAGCACCCATTAAGGTAAACATTACTACTGAAACAAATAGTAATGGTACGTTAAATAGTACAGCTTTTTTCGCTTCTTGTTCAGTTGGAGTAATTGAGTAACGTTGGATTACGTCTTGTGAACCAATGTATGAGTAAACTGAACTGAAAATACCATGTCCGATTACTAATGCCCAAATTGAGTCACCAGCTAAGCGGAATGTAAAGTTATTAGCTGAATATGCTTTACCTTGTTCTTGTAGTGCACCCCATAAACCAATTTCTGGAATATGCGCAAAAGCAACAACAATCATAATTAGCATACCAACTAAGAGAATAATAGCTTGGATAGCGTCAAGCCATGCTACCCCAGCAATCCCTGAAGCGGTAGTATATGCCACACATACTAAACCAGTTACGATTGTTAAAGTGATAACTGAAGTTCCAGGGAAAATAATCATTAACGCAATAGCAGGTAAGTATAAAACTAAACCGATACGCGCTAAGTGGAATAAAGAGAATGCTAATGCACCAACGTAACGGAAAAAGCGTGATTTAAAACGTTTTTCGAGGTATTCATAACCTGTTAGTGCATCTACACGACGAAATACTGGAATAACGTAACGTACTACCCAGAAAGCTAAAGGGATAGTACCTAAAGAAGCTGTACCTACAATTAAGCCATTACGGAAAATAGATGCCGGTAAGGCAATATATGAAATAGATGACAGCATGGTCGAATAAATAGATAGACCAGATACCCATGCTGGGATACGTGCACCACCTAAGAAGTATTCTTTTGATGATTTAGTTTTGGATTTAGTAAAGAGAAAACCAAAACCTAATACCCCGATGAGGTATAGAGCTACTACCAGCCAGTTGACCCAGCTCCAAGATGTAGAATCCATAAATTATCCTCTCTCATTATCTCTAATCTCAAATACAACATAAATTTAATAAAACTCTGAGATTAAATCTAGGTGATTACCCTTATATGTGAAGAACAAACTTACGATCTTATATTAGAGATATTAACTTTTTTAGTTAGGATCCCTTAAATATAATTAAGGTGAGTTGTAGCTATAACTTAGGGCTTGTTTATAGCTAGAGAAGGTTAAGTGCGTGGAAAGGAAAGTGCTGCACTTAAGGTTAGTTTAAACGATAACTTAGGGCTTGTTTATAGCTAGAGAAGGTTAAGTGCGTGGAAAGGAAAGTGCTGCACTTAAGGTTAGTTTAAACGATAACTTAAAGAACTAAATTGTTTGACATTTTGGGTTCTAAGTAGTTATCGTTTAAACTTCATTGTAATATTAAATTACAAGCAGTTACTTATTTTTATGCCTCGGTTGAATTATAAAAATAAGGAAAAAAAGTATTAAGCTATTGCTTCTAAGCTATTGTCATAAATCTTATTGCGGTAAATCTGCTTTAAGATTTTGCCAAATTTCTACAGCTTTTTCTTTTTGACTAGTGCTTAGTTGTGACATTGGTGGACGAACACACATTTGTGCGTCAACACCTGCAAGTTTTAAGCATTCTTTTAAGGTTTGATAGAGACCGTTATCTAATACAGCAGAAATAAAGTTATTCATTTTATTCTGTAATGTTAGAGCTTTATCATTATTACCTTCTGCTACAGCAGCAAAGATAGCTTTAGCAAGTGGAGCATTTAGGTTGTATGTAGAACCAATAGCACCATCAACTTTGTAAACTAAAGCAGGGAATAACATTTCATCAAAGCCCGAAAGAATTAATTTATCAGGATATGCAAATCTTAGTCTTTCAAGAAGATAGAAGTCTGCTGCCGTAAATTTAACGCCAATTACACGTGGGTTGTCATATAGTTCACCAAATTGACTTAAGCTTAAGTTTACGCCGGTTAAGAATGGAATTGAGTAGATAATCATATCCATATCTGCTGCGGCAATAATTTGGTTGTAGTATTCCTTAATTTCAGCAAAACTAAATTTGTAGTAAAACGGTGTTACTGCAGATAATGCGTCATATGCATCTAGTTCTTTTACATATTTAGCAAGTTCTAGTGATTCTAAAAGATTGATACCACCAACTTGTGCAATTAAAGCACATTTGCCTTTAGCTTCTTCTGCTGCTAATTTAAAAATGCGTTTTTTAGTGTCAGTATCAATTAAAAAGTTTTCACCAGTTGAACCACCAATATACAATCCATCAATTTTATTTTGTTCTAAGTTGTAGCGAATAATGTTACGTGTACCCGCTTCATCTAGAGTACCATCAGAATTATAAGAAACTAAGAGCGCACTAATAACACCTTTAATTTTTGTCATGTTATCTCCTTGAAGATTAAGAAAGAGATAGGTTTACTTATAGGTACAACCTAACTAAACGATCTATCTAAACTTAAACTTCGATTTGCCAAGTATGATAGAAAAAGACTGTAGTATAAAAATATTAAATACTTGGTTGTAAAAAAAACCGTTAATTTTTGATCGTTTTGTACAACTTAAGTAAAGAAATAAGTAAAATTTTGTGATCTTTCTATACTTATTTTATTAGAATTTTATTGATTTGCGGTGAAAAAGTGCTAAAACTCTGTCACCAGTCGCACTTTTTTTGCAGCTTTAGCTAAAAAGTAACCAAAAGGCAAAACGCAAGTAGTACCTAAAATTAGATTTAGCTCTTAGATAAGTACGAGAAATTAAGACCTTAATTACTATAG
>NZ_NRJG01000135.1 GCF_003585935.1 Psittacicella hinzii | reverse complement strand
CTTCGCAAAATGCAATTATCTGTTTATTTTTCATATTTTAATCAAAAGGGTTTGATCTATTTTTAGGAATCTGTATTTATTAAGCGATCAATTTTGTAACCTTAAGTTAAGTATGGAATAAAGAAAATATTCTTGTTAATGGTAATTATACGCCTGTTTTTAATTATTTTCTACGTGACTTAAACTATAATAGAAGAACTAGTACCTGTTAGGGTAAATATATTATGGAATTCAAATCTTTACCTGAGTTTATTTCATACTTAGAAGAAAAAAACTTATTAAAACGTATTAAGTTAGAAGTAGATTCACACTTAGAAATTACAGAAATTGCAGATCGCACCCTCAGAGCAAAAGGACCTGCTTTATTATTTGAGAATGTTAAAAATAGTAAAATGCCGGTCTTAGCTAATCTTTTTGGCACAGAAGAAAGAATAGCCTTAGCTATGGGTTTACATGATACAAGTGAATTAGCTAAGTTTGGTGAACTTCTAGCAAAACTAAAAGAACCTGAGCCTCCTGAAGGTTTTAAAGATGCTATTGCAAAATTTGGTATTTATAAGAACATTTTACACATGCGCATTAAAGAAAAATCGCGTGGCGAATGTCAAAAAATTATCTACCAAGATGAGCAAGTAGATCTTGATCAATTACCTATTATGCACTGCTGGCCTCAAGATGCAGCACCTCTTGTAACTTGGGGATTAGTTGTTACTAAAGGTCCGTATAAAAAAAGACAAAATCTTGGGATTTACCGCATGCAAAAACTTGCTAAAAACAAGTTAATTATGCGTTGGTTATCTCATCGTGGTGGGGCTATTGATTTTCAAGAATGGTGTGCCAAACAACCAGGAGAAAAATTTCCAGTTTCAGTTGTAATTGGAACTGATCCCGCTACAATTATCGCGGCAGTTACACCAATCCCTGATACTTTATCTGAATATGCATTTGCAGGCTTATTACGTCAAAATCCTACAGAAGTAGTAAAATGCCTAACAAATGATTTACAAGTACCATCGAATGCTGAAATTGTCTTAGAAGGATATATAGATCCAGCAGAAACGGCAGTCGAAGGACCATTTGGGGATCATACTGGTTACTATAACGAACAAGAAGTTTTTCCTGTTTTTACAGTTACCAGAATTACCACTAAAGAAAACCCGATTTATCATTCAACCTATACAGGTCGTCCACCAGATGAACCTGCTATTTTAGGAGTTGCGCTAAACCACGTATTTACACCTATTATTCGTAAGCAATTCCCAGAAATCGTGGACTTTTATCTACCACCTGAAGGTTGTTCTTACCGTTTAGCGGTTGTTACAATTAAAAAAGAATATCCAGGGCATGCTAAGCGCGTGATGTTTGGAGTATGGTCGTATTTACGACAATTTATGTATACTAAATACGTAATTATTTGTGATGACGATATTAATGCCCGTTCATGGGATGATGTGATTTGGGCAATCACTACACGAACAGATCCTGAACGTGATTTTACCTTTATCAAGAATACACCTATCGATTATTTAGATTTTGCTTCTCCAGTTTCTGGATTAGGTTCTAAAGTTGGTATTGATGCTACTAATAAATGGCAAGGAGAAACCCAACGCGAATGGGGCATTCCTATTATTCAAGATCCAGCAGTGAAGCAAAAAATCGATGATCTGTGGGAGCAACTAGATATTATGTAAAAAATTTGCTTTTTAAGTTACACTAGTGTATAATTTGCATAAAATTTTTCTATATGAAAGATAATATGTAGATCATATATAACCTTTCTAATATAGTGCTGTTTATACAGCACTATATTTTTATATATACCTCCAGATTTATCTTGCCTTTTCTGATTTAACCATAGGATCATTATGTTACGTATTAAATATGAAGGAATTACATTTGACGATGTACTAATTATTCCACGTGCGTCGCAAGTGCTACCAAACACAGCTAATTTAGAATCTAAATTAACTAAAAACATTTCTTTAAAATTACCTATTGTTTCTGCAGCAATGGATACTGTAACAGAAAATGAATTAGCAACAGCTTTAGCCTTAATTGGTGGTGTAGGCTTTATTCATAAAAATATGGCAGTTGCAGATCAGGCGCAACAAGTAAAACTTGTAAAATCAGTACAAGTTAACTTAGATCAATATCCTAATGCTAACCTTGATAAACAAGGTAAACTTATTGTAGGTGCTGCAATTGGTGCTGGCGCTGGTAATGAAGAACGCATTAAAGCTTTAGTTGAAGCCGGTGTTGACGTAATTCTTATTGACTCATCACACGGTCATTCTCAAGGCGTTGTTGAACGTGTACGCGCGACGCGTCAAGCTTATCCTGATTTAGAAATTATTGCAGGTAACGTAGCTACAGCAGAAGGTGCTATTGCTTTAGCAGAAGCTGGAGCTTCAGCTGTTAAAGTTGGTATTGGTCCAGGATCAATCTGTACAACTCGTATTGTAACAGGTTGCGGTGTACCTCAACTTTCAGCAATTGATAGTGCTGTTTCAGCTCTAAAAGGTCGCGATATCCCTGTAATTGCTGATGGTGGTATTCGTTATTCAGGTGATATTGTTAAAGCTTTAGTTGCTGGTGCGCACTCAGTAATGTTAGGTTCTATTTTAGGTGCTACTGAAGAATCTCCGGGTGAGAAATTTGAAGTAAATGGTCAAAGATACAAATCTTACCGTGGCATGGGATCATTAGCAGCTATGTCAAAAGGTTCATCAGATCGTTACTTCCAATCAGATAATGCTGCTGATAAATTAGTACCTGAAGGTGTTGAAGGTCAAGTTCCAGTTAAAGGTACTGTTGCCTTTATCGTTCATCAACTAGTTGGTGGTATTCGTTCGGCAATGGGATTAACTGGTTGTGCAACTATTGAACAACTACGTACTGAACCTGAATTTGTAAAAATTAGTGCGGCTACTTTAAGTGAAAATCACGTTCATGGTGTAACCATGCAAAAAGTACCAACTAACTACTCAACTAAATAATAGTTGTTTCTTTAAATTTAGCTTTTATCTTCTTGAACTCGCTAATAGTGTATACTATTAGCGATTTATAACAACTAAGTAAATTTACATTCTATGTCGCACAGCATCTATAACGATAAGATTTTAATCTTAGATTTCGGTTCACAATATACGCAATTGATTGCAAGACGTATTCGTGAACTTGGTGTTTATTGTGAATTAGTATCTTGGGATATTGACGAACAATTTATTAAAGATTTTAATCCGCGCGGAATTATTTTAAGTGGTGGTCCAGAATCTACTACTGAAGCAAATAGTCCTAGAGCTCCTCAAATTGTTTTTGAATTAGGAATTCCAGTATTTGGTATTTGTTATGGTTTACAAACCATGATGGTACAATTTGGTGGTCAAGTATGTTCATCTGAACATAAAGAATTTGGTTATGCTAAAGTAGATTTACTTACTGAAAGTAAATTATTAGCAGGCATTAATGACTTCCCAGAAGAACAAAACGCTGGTTTAAAAGTGTGGATGAGTCATGGTGACAAAGTTACAACTTTAGCACCTAACTTTAAATTAGTTGCACAAACTAATACTTGTCCAATTTGTATTGTTGAGCACAATGATAAACCATTCTACGGTGTACAATTCCACCCTGAAGTAACCCATACTGTTTCAGGTATGGAAATCCTAAGAAACTTTGTTATTAACATTTGTAACTGTAAAGCTGAATGGACACCAAGCAATATTATTGCGACTACAGTGGAACAAATTAAAGCAAAAGTTGGTAATGAAAAAGTAATTTTAGGTTTATCAGGCGGTGTTGATTCATCTGTAGCAGCTTTATTAATTCATAAAGCAATTGGTGCTAACTTACACTGTATCTTTATCGATAACGGCTTACTACGTTTAAACGAAGGTGACCAAGTAATGGAAATGTTTACTGGTAAATTCGATTTAAATGTAAAACGCATTGATGCAGAAGATCGTTTCTTAAGTGCTTTAGCAGGTATTGAAGATCCTGAACAAAAACGTAAGACCATTGGTCGCGTGTTTGTTGAGATTTTCGATGAACAAGCAAGTAAAATTAGCGACGCTAAATGGTTAGCACAAGGTACTATTTACCCTGATGTTATTGAATCTGCAGGTGCTAAAACTGGTAAAGCCCACGTTATTAAATCACACCATAACGTAGGTGGTTTACCTAAAGAAATGAAACTTGGCTTAGTTGAACCTTTAAACCAATTATTTAAAGACGAAGTGCGTCGTATTGGTCTAGAGTTAGGCTTACCAAAAGAAATGCTTGAACGTCATCCTTTCCCAGGTCCTGGTTTAGGTGTACGCGTTCTAGGTGAAGTGAAAAAAGAATATTGTGATATCTTACGTAAAGCTGACGCTATTTTTATGGAAGAATTACATAAAGCTGGTCTATATTACGAAGTATCACAAGCATTTACAGTATTCTTACCTATTAAATCTGTTGGGGTAATGGGTGATGGTCGTAAATATAGTTGGGTACTGTCATTACGTGCTGTACAAACTATTGACTTTATGACTGCTCACTGGGCACACTTACCATATGACTTCTTAGGCTTAGTATCTAATCGTATTATCAACGAAATCGATAACGTAAGTCGTGTTGTATATGACGTAAGTGGTAAACCACCTTCAACTATTGAGTGGGAATAATATTTAATAAAAATGGCTTAAATCATTTATTGGTTAAGCCATTTTTGCGTTTTAAGCTGAAAAAACACGCTTTTGTCCCAATTTTGATATAATGATGGGGTAAAAATTATCTCTAACCCCCATTTTCTTTAAGTCTATATTGTATAGAACATTTGTATCAACAATATGACTTAACCAACTCTTAGTAAATTTAATAGGTATTGTAAATGAAATTAGCATTTGTATTTCCAGGGCAAGGCTCACAATCTGTGGGAATGTTAAAAGACCTAGCCGAAAAATATCCAGAAGTACAAGAATACTATGCACAAGCTTCAAACGTTCTTGGTTATGATCTTTGGGACGTTGTGCAAAATAATGCAGAAAAATTAGGTAACACAGAAGTAACTCAACCTGCATTATTAACTGCAAGCTACGCTATCTATCAAATTATTCGTAAAGAATATCCTAACTTAAAACCAGAATATATGGCTGGTCATAGTTTAGGTGAATACTCTGCATTAACTTGTGCAGGTGTGCTAAACTTTACCGATGCTGTTAAATTAGTACAATTACGTGGCAAATACATGCAAGAAGCTGTACAAGATGGCGGTGCAATGTATGCTATTTTAGGTTTAGATGATCAAACTGTAATTGACGTTTGTCAACAAGTAGCTCAACAAACTGGTGAAGTTATTTCAGCGGTAAACTTCAACTGTCCAGGTCAAGTAGTGATCGCAGGTACTAAAACTGCAGCAGCTAGTGCATCTGAAGCTTTAAAAGCAGCTGGTGCTAAACGTGCAGTAGAGTTAGCTGTATCAGCACCTTCTCACTGTGTACTTATGCAACCTGCTGCTGACAACATGTTAACAGTGTTAGAAAATACTGAATTTAATCCTGCTAATGTACCAGTAGTACATAATACAGATTTATCTGTATCTAGCAGTAAAGAACAATATATTGATGCTTTAATTAAACAATTAGTTGGTCCAGTACTTTGGACACAAACTGTTGAAAAATTAGTAAACGAAAATGGGGTTACACACTTTATTGAAGTTGGACCTAATAAAGTGTTAACCGGTTTACAAGGCAAAATTACTAAAGACGCTAGCTGTCAAGCAGTTAACACTATTGAGAGCTTAGCTAAACTAGCAGAATTAAATTAATATTTAAAGGATTATATTTATGTCAAAAGTAGCTCTAGTAACTGGTGCTTCTCGTGGTATCGGTCAAGCTATCGCTAAAGAATTAGCAGCTCGCGGTTATACTGTAGTTGGTACAGCTACAACTGAAAGCGGTGCTGCAAAAATCAGTGAATACTTAGGTGCTAATGGTACTGGTATGGTACTTAATGTTACTTCAAAAGATTCACAAAAAGAAGTATTAGCTGCAATCAAAGAAAAATTTGGTGATGTTGATATTCTAGTAAACAATGCTGGTATTACTAGAGATAAACTTTTAATGCGTTTATCAGACCAAGATTGGGACGATATCATTAATACCAACTTAACTCCGATTTTCCAATTAAGCCAAGCTGTAATGCGTCCAATGATGAAAAAAGGCTTTGGTCGTATTGTTAACATTGGTTCGGTTGTTGGTTCAATGGGTAACTTAGGTCAAGCTAACTACTCAGCTGCTAAAGCTGCAGTTATTGGTTTTACAAAATCAATGAGCTTAGAAGTTGCTGCTAAAGGTGTTACCGTAAACGTTGTTGCTCCAGGTTTTATTGAAACTGATATGACCGATGTTTTAAGTGATGACATTAAAACAGCTCTTTTAGACAAAATCCCAGCGAAAAAATTAGGTCAACCTGAAGATATTGCTAAAGCTGTAGCTTTCTTAGTATCTGATGACGCACAATATATCACCGGTCATACGTTACACGTAAACGGTGGCATGTATCAAGCATAATTTAGCAAATTGAGAGTTTTAGTTTAATCATTTACTAACTTAGTGATTATTAACTTATTATTTTAGTGGCAAGGTTATCAAATTTATCTAGTCTTGTGCTATAATATAACTCGAGTAAAAAATGCAGATTATGCATTCATAAAATAGGTTTTATAAATTGCCCTTTCATGTTATTATGGGCAATCAGATTATAAAAATTAAGGTTATACCTTTACAGGATCAAAGTAAAAATGACTATTGAATCACAAATTAAAAAAGTAATTGCAGATCAATTAAACATTACTGATTTAGATCGTATCACTCCAGAAGCTTCTTTCACTGAAGATTTAGGTGCTGACTCTTTAGATACTGTTGAATTAGTTATCGCTTTAGAAGAAGAGTTCGACATTTCTATCCCTGACGAAGAAGCAGAAAAAATCACAACTGTTCAATCAGCAATTGATTACATCACTGCTCACGCTAAATAGTTGTAACTCTACAAAATAATAAGTTAGCGGTCAATAAGATTGACCGCTTTCTCTTTATTATCCTAAGTATATATTGGAGCTCTTAATGACTAAAAGAAGAGTAGTTGTAACTGGTATGGGGATGTTAAGCCCATTAGGTAACAACGTACAAGAAAACTGGGACAATGCACTAGCTGGAAAAAGTGGTGTTCGTCTAATTGAGCATTTCGATACAACAAACTTTAGTACTAAATTTGCTGGTTTAGTTGAAAACTTCGATGCTGATTCTGTTGTAGATGCTAAAGAACAACGTAAAATGGATTTATTTATCCAATACGCTCTTTACGCAGGTAAACAAGCATTAGAAGATGCTGGTTTAATTGATGAATTAGATAAATTAGATTTAACACGCTTTGGTGTTGCTGTAGGATCTGGTATTGGTGGTTTAGGTTATATCGAACAAAACGCTAAATCATTATTCGAAAAAGGTCCAAGAAGAATTTCTCCATTCTTCATTGCTTCAGCAATTACTAACATGGCAGCTGGTCATTTATCAATCCGTTACAAATTACGCGGACCAAATATTGCAATTACTACAGCATGTACAACTGGTACTCACAACATCGGTTTAGCTGCTAAAATGATTGCGTACGGTGATGCTGACTTAATGTTAGCAGGTGGTGCGGAAAAAGCTTCTACCCAATTAGGTATTGGTGGTTTCGGCATTATGCACGCATTATCTAGCCGTAACGATAATCCTCAAGCTGCTTCAAGACCATGGGACAAAGATCGTGATGGTTTTGTTTTAGGTGATGGTGCTGGAGTATTAGTACTAGAATCTTTAGATTCAGCTTTAGCACGTGGTGCTAAAATTTATGCTGAAGTAGTTGGTTTCGGTATGTCTGGTGACGGTTACCACATGACTTCACCTCCAGAAAATGGTGAAGGCGCGCAATTAGCTATGGAAAATGCTATTCGCGATGCTGGTATTGAACCTTCAATGATCGATTACGTAAACGCGCACGGTACTTCAACTCCAGTAGGTGACGTAGCTGAAATCAAAGCTATTCAAACAGTATTAGGTAAAGGTGACTACGTAGTTACTTCTACTAAATCAATGACAGGTCACTTATTAGGTGCTGCTGGTGCAATCGAAAGTATTTACTCTGTGCTTTCATGTTTACACGATGTAATCCCACCAACAATTAATCTAGATAATCTAGAAGATGGTATTGAATGTAATATTGCTGCAAACCAAAAAGTTAATAAAGTTGTAAATTACGCTCTAAATAATAACTTTGGTTTTGGTGGTACTAACGCTTCAGTTATCTT
>NZ_NRJG01000134.1 GCF_003585935.1 Psittacicella hinzii | reverse complement strand
ACACATCTTTCTAAAAAGTTTAAAAAACATTAATTAATGCTTTATTAGCTGTTTGTCTTAATAAATTAAATTATTAATCTCTAAGAAGTAATTTTAAATTTACTTTAATCGCTTGTGAATAATAACCCTAGCTATACCTAGGGTTATTTTTATATCTTCACTTTTACAAATAATTAAAAATCAACAATTTATCTTTGTTATAGCGAGAGAAAATTGGTTTATTTGCTTAGGATATTTATGAGCATGGTATAATAAGCTCGGTTTGAATATATTACAGGAGAGAACCATGTCTGTAAAACAATTAAAAGATGTAGACATTAATAACAAAGTTTTATTTATCCGTGCTGATTTAAACGTACCAGTTAAAAATGGTAAAGTGACTTCAGATGCACGTATCGTTGCTACTCTTCCAACAATCAAATACGCTTTAGAAAATAAAGCTAAAGTATTAATCACTTCTCACTTAGGTCGTCCTACTGAAGGTGAATACAACCCAGAATTTAGTTTACAACCTGTAGTTGATTATTTAGCAGAAGCTTTACCAGGTGTTAAAGTTCGTTTAGAAAAAGACTACGTAGGTAAAGATAAAGTTGATGTAAACGAAAACGAAGTAGTAGTTTTAGAAAACGTTCGTTTTAACGTTGGTGAGAAAAAAGACAACGAAGAATTAGGTAAAGCTTACGCTAAACTATGTGACGTATTCGTAATGGATGCATTTGGTACAGCTCACCGTGCTCAAGCTTCAACTCACGCAGTTGCTAAGTTTGCGAAAGAAGCTGTAGCTGGTCCATTATTAAGCGCTGAATTAGACGCTTTAGGTAAAGTATTAAAAAATCCTAAACGTCCTTTAGTTGCTATCGTTGGTGGTTCAAAAGTTTCTACAAAATTAACTGTTTTAGACAACTTATCTAAAGTAGCAGATCAAATCATCGTAGGTGGTGGTATTGCTAATACTTTCTTAAAAGCTGCTGGTGTTGAAGTTGGTAAATCTCTATGTGAAGATGATTTAGTACCTGAAGCACAACGTTTAGCTAAAGAAGTATCTATTCCTTTACCAGTTGATGTACGTGTTGGTAAACAATTTGATGAAAATGAACCAGCAGTAGAAAAAGATGTTAAAGACATCGCTGCTGATGACATGATTTTCGACGTGGGTGACAAAACATCTGCAGAATTAACACAAATCATCAAAAATGCAGGTACTATTTTATGGAACGGTCCAGTGGGCGTTTTCGAGTTCCAAGCATTCTTAAAAGGTACTAAAGAATTAGCTGAAGCTATTGCTGAATCAAATGCATTCTCAGTAGCTGGTGGTGGTGATACTCTTGCTGCTATCGATCTATTTGGTCTAAAAGATAAAATTTCTTACATTTCTACAGGTGGTGGTGCTTTCTTAGAATTTGTTGAAGGTAAAGTTTTACCAGCTGTAGCAATCCTTGAAGAACGTAACAAATAATTTAGTTGGAGTTAAAAAATGACTAAAGTATTAGATGTAATCAAACCAGGTGTAGTACATGGTGACGATTTACAAAAATTATTTAAAATCTGTCATGAACACAATTTTGCTTTACCTGCAGTAAACTGTGTAGGTACTGATTCAGTAAACGCAGTAATGGAAGCTGCAGCTAAATTCCGTTCTCCTGTAATTGTTCAATTCTCAAACGGTGGTGCTCAATTCATCGCTGGTAAAGGTTTAGACGTAGATCCACACTACAAAGCAGCTTTAGGAGCTATCGTAGGTGCTAAACAAGTTCACTTATTAGCAGAAAAATACGGTGTTCCAGTTGTATTACACACTGACCACTGTGCGAAAAAATTATTACCTTGGATCGATCACCTATTAGATGCTGGTGAAGAATTCTTCAAAGCTCACGGTAAACCATTATTCTCTTCTCACATGATCGACTTATCAGAAGAGCCATTAGAAGAAAACGTTGAGTTATGTAAGCAATATCTAGCTCGTATGGATAAACTAGGCATGACTCTAGAAATGGAATTAGGTATTACTGGTGGTGAAGAAGACGGTGTTGACAACTCTCACCGTGACCAAGCTGATTTATACTCTAAACCAGAAGAAATCGACTACGTTTACACTGAGTTATCAAAAGTATCTCACCGTTTCACAATCGCTGCAGCGTTTGGTAACGTACACGGTGTTTACAAACCAGGTAACGTTAAATTAACACCAAAAATCTTATTAAATGGTCAAAAATTCGTTGCTGAAAAACACAAAACTGCAACTGATAAACCTGTTAATTTCGTATTCCACGGTGGTTCAGGTTCTACTCACGAAGAGATTCAAGAAGCTGTATCATACGGTGTAGTTAAAATGAATATCGATACAGATACTCAATGGGCTACATGGGAAGGTGTGTTAAAATTCTACAAACAAAACGAAGCATACTTACAAGGTCAATTAGGTAACCCTAACGGTGCTGACGCTCCAAACAAAAAATACTACGATCCACGTAACTGGTTACGTCACGCACAACAATCAATGGTTGACCGTATCGGCCAATCAATGGATGATTTAAACTCTAAAAACACTTTATAATTTTTTTAGAGATCCATAATTCCTTTTTGATTAAATTTTAAGTATTCTAAAGAAAAAGGGAGGGCTTTATGCTCTCCTCTTTTTTATGGTTATGATAAACAATACTTTATTTCAACAAATCGCTAAAAATCTCACGCAGATTAAGAATCTAATAGTGCAAATCCAAAGCAAATTTCACAAAACCGAGCAAGCTGAATTAATTGCAGTTACCAAATATGCAACGACTATGCAATTATTTGCATTAGTTTTAAATGGGCAATTAAAGTTTGGGGAAAATTATTTACAAGAAGCTGTACGTAAAGATAAATCTTTAAAGTTTATTCAATATTTACTTACTAATAACTTAGTTGCAGTTTATTGTGACTTTATTGCGCAAATTGGTGAAAAGTTACCTTTAACTAGCGCTAACAATTTAGATACTTACCTTAGTGTGTTATTTAGTGATAAAACTAATACCACAGATTACCCCCAACTATTAACCCTAATAGAGCAGCTAAGCAAGGATTATTTAGATTTATCTAACTTTAGTGCTGAAATATTACTTGATTGTACTTTTATCTATTGTTTACGCGATTGGCTACATATAAAAGAAAATCACGACTACTTACTTGATGCCTTAAATAATTTAGAAATCCATATTATTGGTAATCTGCAAAGTAAAAAAATTAAAGATGCTGTTGCTATCAGTAGTGCTATAGCGACGGTTGATAGTGTAAAAACCTTAGAAAAAATTGCTGAACAAGCGACTAAACAGCAAATTGCATCTGTTAACATTTTATTACAGTTAAGATCGCCAAATGTTACAGGCGATAACCGTCATGGTTGTGAACCAAAACTGATTTTTGAGCTAATTTCTCTTGCGAAAAAATTACCGAATATTAACATTCAAGGGATAATGTTTATTGCGAGCACGCAAAATTTACCTCAAGAATATGAATATGCGCAACAAGTTTTTAACAACATCAAAGCAAAATTAGGATCTAATTGTAAGATCCTTTCGATGGGAATGTCTGACAGTTTAGAAGTTGCCTTAAAATATGGCTCGACACAAGTACGTATAGGTTCTGCTTTATTTCAGACAAATACGGCAGGAGCTTAGTAATTATTTCTAGTTTTATGCTATAATAGCTTGCAGACAACGTAAACTTTGCGTAACTATAGACTAGTTTACTTAATATAAGGTTTTAAATGAGAAAGCTTTTTCTTGCATGTCTTACAGCATTAAGTGTTGTAAGTTTATCTGCTTGTTCGATCATCTATCAACCAGTTAGATCAGAAGGTACTGTTTTAACTAACGAACAAGTTGCTCAAATTAAAAACGGTTTAACCAAAGAACAAGTTTTATACATTCTGGGAACTCCAAATGTATATAAAACTCTTTCTGAAGACTCGTGGTACTATGTAACGCGTGATATTTCTACACGTGGAAAAGTAACACAAAAAATTTATGTAGTAACTTTCCAAAACAATAAAGTAGTAAGTTTTGGTAATTTAGATAACGCTGCAAAAAATTAATATAGGCATAATCATGGGAATTTTAGCAAATAAAAAAATCTTAGTTACAGGTATTGCTTCAAATTTATCAATCGCATACGGTATTGCAAAACAATTACACGCTCAAGGTGCTGAATTAGCATTCACTTATGTAGGTGAAAAATTAAAAGGTCGTGTAGAGAAATTTGCTGCTGAATTTGGTTCAAACATCGTTTTAGAATGTGATGTTACTAATGATGAATCAATTGAAAAATGTTTCACTGATTTAGCAAAAGTATGGAACAAATTTGACGGTTTCGTACACTCTATTGCTTTTGCTGGTGCTGATCAATTAGATGGAAATTTCGTTGAAGTTGTAACAAGAGAAGGTTTCCGTATTGCTCATGACATTTCTGCTTACTCTTTAGCAGCAATGACTAAAGCAGCTAACCCTTACTTAAACGAAGGTGCTTCAATTATTACTTTAAGTTACTTAGGTGCAGAGCGTGCAATCCCTAACTATAACGTTATGGGTCTAGCTAAAGCTTCACTAGAAGCATGTGTACGTTACATTGCTAACTCTGTAGGTGATAGAGGTATCCGTTGTAACGCAATTTCAGCAGGTCCAATTAAAACTCTTGCTGCTAAAGGTATTAAAAACTTCGGTAAAATGTTAGATTACTGTGAATCAGTAACTCCATTACGTCGTACAGTTACAACTGAAGACGTTGGTGGTACAGCTGCATTCTTACTATCTAATTTAGCATCAGGTGTTACAGGTGAAGTAATTCATGTTGACGGTGGTTTCTCTATCGCTGCAATGAACGAAAACCTTTTAGACTAATTAAACCTTAGTATCTCTGTAAAGCCTAATTCATTGAATTAGGCTTTACGCATATATACAGTCAACGAAATCAGCTTATGCTAAAAGATAATAAATCTTTATTAGAATTAAAAAAGCAATTATCTGAGCAAAAAAAATCTTCACCTCAAGAAGGTAAAGGACGAGCTTTACTAAATAAAAGTAAAGAAGAAAAGAACAAATTTTATGCTAAGAAAGCTAAAGGAGTAAATCCTTTTGCTCAAGGTATTGAAACTGTTTCTTTTATTAGTGGTGATGATAAAGTACACTATTTAAGTAATGACCACATTACAAACAATCAGTTAGATAATCGTTCTTATCCTTTATGTGATTGCAAAGATCATGAACAATTAAAAGAATCTAGCTATTATCTATGTGCTGGTAAAACCTGTACTTGTGTGCACGATAATAAACACCGTTTAAATCATACTTTATACGTAGGTATTATTCGCGTGCATGAGAAAGGCTTTGGTTTTATCGAACAAGGAGAGCAACGCGTTTATGTGGCAAATAATGCTGCTAGTTTAGTTTTAGATCAATGTACAGTAGCTTATACTATCGGTAAGACTAAACGCAGTTTAATTGGACACATTAAAACTGTAATTAGCCATCCTTATACTCGCTGTGTTGCTAAAGTAGTTAATTTAAATCCTTTACAAATCATTTTAAGCGATGATCCTACTAAGCAAACGTTTAATGCGAGCTTAGCTTCTGATATAGCCGCAAAAGATGAAATTGCTTTAGATTCGGTAGTTATAGTTACAGTCGACGACATTAATGCAAAAATTAATGACGTTAATGCTAATTTTACGTTTACGATTAATGATTATGTATGTAGCTATCAAGATCCATTACATCAATGGCATGAAAAATTACAACAAAATCTTCTACCGAGCGTAGACGATACTATTACCGAACCGCAAATCGATCGCAATGCTCAAGAGCGTGTGGATTTAACTGCAATTCCATTTATCTCTATTGATAGTGAAAAAACACAAGATGTTGACGATTTAGTGTATCTTTATACTATCAGTGAGCAAGATAAAATAGTTACAAGTGAAGATCTAACTAAGTTAACTTCTGCTGCTATCTTGACTCAATCTAAAGTAGCACATAGTTATGAGTTTGCACAAGAATGTGCTTTTAATGCCGCAAAACTTTTAGTTCCAGAGCATACTCAACACATTTTAGCTATCGCAATTGCAGATCCTGGTGCATTATTTAACTTTGATGATGTAGTAGATCAACGCGCTCAAGCTTTAACCCAAACTTTATATCTACCAGCTTTTACCGTGGATATGTTACCAACAAAAATTACAGCTACGAGCTCATTATTAGAAAATGGTAACAAGCCAGGTCTTGTAGGTTTTATTTACTTGGCAGCAGATTATGAAGTATTAGGTTCTGAATTTAGATTAGCTACGATTAATAATCATGCTAAATTAAATTATGAGCAAGTATCTGCTTATATCACTAAACAATTAGTAAATCCGGAACAAACTTTTGCTAATCATCAATTAGCTCCTAGCCATATAATTGCTCTAATTGATCGTCTATACAAGTTTCATCTAGGACGCTTAGCATGGAGAGATCTGCATCAACGTACAGTAAACTACTCAACCACTAATACTGATTATATTATTGATGAAAATAGTGAGTGCGTTGATATTATTCTCAACCAATTTAGCATTTCTCATGAAGTAATTAGTGAGTGCATGTTACTCATTAACTCCTGTGCTGGTAGCTTTTATAAGCAATTTGGCATTCCAGCTATTTACAATCAACAACACGGCATTAAAGCTAATAATTTAAATTACTTTAGTGAGTATTTAAAATATTTAGTTGAAGATAAAGATATGCATGATCTTGTTCCGTATCTAGATAAATATCATGCCGAGTTATCAGATTGTGAAAAATTAGAATTATTCCATGCTATTTTACAAATCGTAAGTAAATATAACGATGTATATGTCTCTCGTATATTACGTTTTATGGATAATTCAGATTTTACGCTTGAGCCACAAGTGCATATTGGTTTAGGAACTGAAGCTTATATTAACTTCTCTTCTCCTATTCGTAGATATACAGATATTATTAATCAACATAATTTGAAGAGTTTCCTACTTAAGCAACCATATAAACTAATAAGTAATGAGTTACTTGAAAAACTAAATACTTTACGTGTAAACATTAAAAATATCGCTAAAGAACTTGCTGTGATTCTTGAAACTCAATACTTAAACAAGAAACTTAATCAAAGCTTTACAGCTGAAATAGTATCAATTATTAATTCAGGCATACGAATTAAATTAATCGATTCAGGCATTAATGGTTTTATATACACTTATCGTTTAGAAGATAAAGTAGATTCAATTTCTATTAATTCTAACGCTATGGAAATAACCCTTAATGGTAAATTATTCACCATTAAAGATAAAATTGACGTGACTTTACAACGTGTTGAGAACGGTAAATACATCTTTAACTGGAATGAATTTACAAAAAAGTAACAAAAGCTAAGAATAGTTTGTTATAATTTACCTGAATATATATTTATTGACTAGGAACGAATGCCCTCTATTTACTTATATAAGTAAAGTTAGTCTTTTTATGTAAATAGTCATTCTTACTATTTACTCCACCAATTATAAACTAAAATGAGGTATGGCTCATGCCAGTAATTAAAGTTCGTGAAAATGAAACATTTGACGTAGCATTACGTCGTTTTAAACGTAGTTGTGAAAAAGCAGGTATTTTAGCTGAAGTTCGTAACCGTGAATTCTACGAAAAACCAGCTACAATCCGTAAACGTTTAAAAGCTACAGCTAAAAAACGTAACGCTAAACGCGTAGCTCGTGAAAACTCACGTCACAATCGTTTATACTAATTTACTCTTCTGACGATTTAAAAGGAGCCCTCTTGAGGTCTCCTTTTTCTTGTTATTTTTCTTTACTTACTATATATTTACAATGTTCGAATTACTCTTCGATTACCATTTCTATCTATCTCTATTTACCCTAACTTTATTAGAAATAGTTTTAGGGATTGATAATATTGTAGTTATTGCTATTTTAGTTAATAAACTACCAGAAAAACATAAGCGTAAAGCCCAACTGATTGGTTTAGGCTTAGCTATGGGAGTAAGGGTCGCTCTACTCTTCACTTTAGCATGGTTAAGTCACTTAATTAAACCATTATTCTATATTAATGACTTTGCTGTTACTGGTCGTGATTTAGTTCTATTATTAGGTGGCTTATTCCTAGTTTATAAAGCCATTGGTGAACTATATAGTACCATTATGCATACCGAACATGAAGAGAATGGTGAAAAGAAAGTATACGCTACTTTTTCTTCTGTAATTATGCAAATCATTATTATGGATGCTGTATTCTCACTAGACTCAGTAATTACCGCTATTGGTATTGCCGAACACTTACCTGTAATGGTGCTAGCGGTAATTATTGCAATTATCTTTATGATGTGTTTTAGTAATTATATTGTGAAGTTAATTGACAATTACCCATCTTTAAAAATTCTCGCTTTAACTTTCCTAGTTATTGTTGGTTTAATTTTAGTAATTGAAGGTTTCCACATTCATATTGATAAAATTTATTTATATAGTGCTATGGGCTTTAGCCTCTTAGTTACTATTTTAAATATCGCATATGAAGTAATAGCAAAACGCATTACGCAAAAACAATAATAAATTTTACATAATTTAAAAGCCCATCGATATTTTATCGATGGGCTTTTAATTTCGGAATACAAATATT
>NZ_NRJG01000133.1 GCF_003585935.1 Psittacicella hinzii | reverse complement strand
GGTGATAACAATTTAGCGTAAGTGATATCAATTTATTTAGCTAAAAAAGTAGCCCCATTAGGTAATCCTAGTGGGGCTAACTTAAGTGGTTAATAAACCATTCAATCATAGGAGATAGTCTTTTGTCAAAAAAAGTTATACATAGATATAAATACTATTCTTAAGCGAATAGGCATAGGATATAAACAATGATAGCTAAATCTAAGCGTAAGAAATTCTTACGATGGTTAGATTTACGTAAATAGTCAGGAACGTAAATCTCGAAGTGGTTAAAAGTATGAGTTAGCTTATAAAAAGTGCTATCTATGTATAATTGGTGATGCGTATTAGCGCAAAATCTTTAGCCGCATTTATGGCAAGGTGGCATCATGCGACGTAACATATTATTTTTACGTACGCGGTGATTCCAGATTGCAAAACCGGCATGAATGGCAATTAAGCCTAGAGCGGTATAAGCACAACTTACGTGAATAGTGTGCCAAAATTGTCCTGCAGTTGGATCTACATCACAACGAGCGTGAAACGTACGGAAATATAAATCTAGAGAAAAACCACTCTTACAACGATAGAGATATCCAGCTAGAGGGATTACCCAATAGATTACAACGAGTACAATCTTTAAGGTAGTTGATAAGATGTACTGCCATAAAGGAATCGGTGGATCAATATATGGAATGTGTTTTTGTAAGAGCTTTTGCACCACAAAACGCACACAGGTAAAAAGAAATACCATTGCTCCTAAAAAGTAATGTAATAACCAAATAGGATGCGCCAAACTTGGATAATTATGTAACCCATATTTCGCTAACCATACGGCTGCATAAGTACAGATTACTAAGAGAAAGACAATCCAGTGTAAACGAATTTGGATGAGTGGATATTTTTCTCGATGTTCCATTATATTATCCTGTTGTTATAGTGAGATAGAGTGATTACAGAAGTAAGATGTTGGCTTTGTCTGCTTAGGATCAAATTAGGATCGAACCTAAGCAATAAAATATTATCCAACATAGTTACTTTATTATAAATCTAAGGAGCTGCAAATATAAGTTATACCTAATTTGCCAGTTCTAAGCGCAAAGAAAAGTAAGCACTTCTATCGTACTATTTAGGGAGTATGTAAAAATGGGCAGTATGTAAAAATAAGCTTTGCAGATTATTTCTTTATCCCAAATAGTTAATTTACATTAGTACCTAAATATATTAATTTACGTAACTTTTTCTTTACTAGGCTGACAGAAATAGAATAAGAACTATATTTGAAAAACAGCTTTAAAAAAAGCTGCGGTTGCGCAGCTCTTAAATTCTAGATTAATAATGTGACAGGAAAGTTTAAAGCAAAAATGCTTTGCTAAAAAGTAAATTTTGCTTACTGCTTAGCAAAAAATTTATAAAAAAATTCCAGGTCAATTGCCTCAACTCGACAGGGTTAAGGCAATTGAAGCTGGCAAATGTCTAAATGACTTTAACAAAACCAACTAAAATATTATCCTCGCCATATTTTAGTCACTGTCTTTAGTATTCACTGTATAACTAGGATTTTTATTTTGCCCCCTGCAAAATAAAAATTGGAAACTATGTAATTTTTTCATACCCACCAGTGGTAGCCTACAAAAAAATCTTATTTCAAGTGACAGTAAACATAAGTCAAACTTGATAAGGAAATTAAGCTAAAATTTCCCCCTAACAAACTCTTCCAAAAAAGAAGTATGACTTTAACTTAAAAGGCTTATTAAACTAGACTTATTGTTTGTTTTGTGAGTTTATTATAAACCAGGTATATTAATTTACCTAGTAATTCACAAATTTTTGTGCAAATTTAATTTTAATAATCCGAAAAAATTTAGGTATAGCTTAATATTTTAGTTATAGGTCTAACTTATTAAAAGATTTAATAAATTAGAAATGAACCAAGACATTCGGATACTTTTATTAGTTCGAAAATTTTTTGCTTTTTGAAAATTTTGCAAAATTTTTTACAAATCCCTAAATTCATCTGTTTGAGCAATTTTTCTAATACC
>NZ_NRJG01000132.1 GCF_003585935.1 Psittacicella hinzii | reverse complement strand
TAATTAAGTAATTGTAACAGCTGTATATTATACACTTTATCTATAAATTTAGCAACTATTTAATTCAATCTTTAGGACTAAATATTAGATTAGGAGCAAATATGGAAATCTTGGATTGATAGCCAAGTGAGCAGCCTCAACGTATGATAAAATAAAAGCACCGGTTTACACATCATTCTAATGTGAAGACTAAGATTGTTAACATTTAATATTATTAGAATTTATGAAGCGTAAATACTTTGGTACTGATGGAGTACGTGGTAAAGTTGGTGAGAAAATCACTCCAGAATTTGCTTTAAAATTAGGCTGGGCAGCTGGTAAAGTTCTAGCTTCTCATAATAAAAATAGTAAAGTATTAATCGGTAAAGATACACGTATTAGTTGCTATATGTTAGAGTCTGCTCTTGAAGCTGGTTTTGCAGCAGCTGGTGTAGCTTCTTATCTTACTGGTCCAATGCCTACCCCAGCTATTTCTTATTTAACCAGAACTTTCCGTATGGATGCTGGTGTAGTTATTTCTGCATCACACAACCCATATTATGATAATGGTATTAAGTTCTTTAACTCTGATGGTACAAAACTACCAGACGAAGTAGAATTAGAAATTGAAAAATATCTAGAATTACCATTAGAATGTGTTGATAACGTCGCTTTAGGTCGTGCTAAACGTGTTGTTGACGCTGTAGGTCGTTATATTGAGTTTTGTAAAGCAAGTTTCTCAACTCGTTTTAGCTTAAATGGTCTAAAAATTGTTATTGACTGTTCAAACGGTGCAACCTATCATATTGCCCCTTCAGTATTCCAAGAGTTAGGTGCTGATGTTATTGCAGTTGGTAACCAACCAAATGGTATCAATATTAACGATAACTGTGGTTCAACTCACATTGACTTTTTAGTGAAAAAAGTACAAGACAACCAAGCTGATCTAGGTATTGCCTTTGATGGTGATGGTGACCGTGTAATTATGGTTTCTGGTAGCGGTAAGGTTGTAGATGGAGATCAAATCCTTTACATCTTAGCTGCTTACGAAAAAGCAACAAACCGTTTAGGTGACAAAGGTGTTGTTGGTACTTTAATGACTAATAACGGTTTAGTAACAGCACTGAAAAAATTAAATATTCCTCTAGATCGTGCTGCTGTAGGTGACCGTTATGTTCTACAAAAACTTTTAGATAATAATTGGTATCTTGGTGGTGAAAACTCAGGACACATTATTCATCTAAATAAAAACCAAACTGGTGATGGTATTATTGCAGCACTAGCAACCTTAAGATCATTAAGTCATTTTAATAAGACTCTTGATCAAATGATTGCTGAAGTTCCTTTATTCCCACAAGTGCTAATTAATGTTCGTATTGATAAGTTAGAAAGTGGGGTAATTGATAAACCATCAGTACAGCAATTATTAAAAGATTTAGAAGAAAAATTAAGTCCTGAAGGTGGTCGTCTGCTTTTACGTGCTTCTGGTACCGAACCGATTATTCGCGTAATGGTAGAACACCCAACGCAAGAAGTTGCACAAGCATATTGTGAACAAATTGTTGCAGAACTTAACAAATACCAAATCTAATTTGAATGAATAATTTTTTTAGAAGATTTAATCTGTGGTTAGAGAGAAATCCTTGGGGTAAAAGAGTACTTTTAGCTTTACCGGTGGTAGTATTGCTTTCTGCACTATTATCTTACTGTAATCAAGTTAAAGTGCCAGGTAATATAAGTAAAAATAGTAATTCGTTTGCAACTTTTGATCAAGCTCCATTTGCAAATAATGAGTTATTAAAAGGTATTACCTATAATTCTTTTGCTAATGAAGAAACAACTGCGAAAGCAATTCCTACAAGTGATATCGAAAATGCCATGACTAATGCTTGTAATGAAGTATTTGCGAGCAATAATATTGCCCTAGCAACTACAGGCATAGAAAACATAAACAAGTTTCTAACTTGCTTACGCTATGCTGGAGTTTATTCAGGTAAATCATATACAGATATACAAGCTACGAGCGCATTTGCTTATCCAAAAGAAGTAACAGTAAATCGTTTCTCTTCTCAAGGTGAAAACTTACGAGCAAGAATTATTAGTAATTACAAGCTTGATAAGTTTTCTTTACAAAATTTACGTGATGCTAGTTTTTATCACACGATTAGCAGCACTCAATTTACAGAAGCCTTAACACTATGCAAACTCTACTTAGAGTATGCTGGTGTAAGTGACTTTTTTGCAGAAAATAATAAAGATCTAAGTAGAAGTATTGCAGCATACGAAGCATGTGCCCTACTTGCGCTATACTATGGATCTTTATCTGATAATTCATATAAATAAGCGCTAAAATTAGCGCTTATTTTTTCATCTCCATAAGTATAAATTCTAGGGTGAGTGCTAGATGAAAGCAGCAAAATTTCGCAGTAACCCCAATGCTAATAAGAAGTTTGAAAGTAAGTCAGGTGATGATGCAATCACCTATATAGTCTATGACTATGAAACTTACGGGATAGATACTAAATCTACTGGTATCACACAATTAGCAGCTATGAAATTGGATAGTGAGTTTAAAGTTAGAAGTAATGATATTGCTTATAACTTTGAAACCGAAATTTATCCAGATAAAATTATTAATCCATTTGCCTCTATTAAAACTGGCTTTAAAATCAGAAAGAAAATAGATGTTGATGGTAGCGTAGATTACGAATTAATAGGTCGTTTAGCTACTAGTGCTAAGTTATCAGAAAAAGATTTAGCGTATAACTGGTATAGTTATCTAACTGCTAATAAGAATACGTGTATTCTAGGTTATAACAACCTAAATTTTGATGATAAAGTAACATCAAATTTATTCTTCCGTAATTTTATTAATCCATATAGCTGGTTTTTTACTAATGGTAATAGCCGTATGGATCTATATCATATTGTTATTGCCTATGCGTCTCTTTGTCCCAAAGCTTTACAATGGCATGTAAAAGAAGACGGTAAGTATTCGTTTAAACTTGAGGATATTTCTCGTGTAAATCGATTAATGCACGAAAATGCCCACGACGCTATGTCGGATGTTAAAGCATGCGTACAATTATTACGATTACTTAATGGTAAGAGAATAGATTTAGAAGAATTTACGGCTCAAGAGCAATCAAAATTATTTAATATCAATCGTAGTCCAGCAGAATGTTTTGAGTTTTTAGCAAAATTTAGAAGAAAAGATTTTGTTAAAACTTTTGTAACGTCACAGCGTAACTTCCGTTTTGTTTACTTTAATCCAGGATACGGCTCACGTGCGTATCATGGAGCTATGCCTGTAATTAGTTTAGATAATTTAGTAGGTTATAGTGATGCTAAACAAAGAGAAGTAATACTAGTAAATCTATTAGCTAATCCAGAAGACGTTAAAGAATTTTTCTCTTATACTCCAGAACAATTAGCTGACTACTTTAAACTAAGCGCAAAATATCGTAAGGTAGAATGTCCTCTTGTAATTGTTGAAGTTAATAAATTCCCATTATTTGCCGAATGGAAAGCTTGTTTCCAGAACGATCGCATTAACGGTGAGCAAGAACAAGAAAGAATGCAACAAAATATAGAAATTATCAATCAAGTTGATGATATGTATAATTTTGGGGCAACCATACGTAATGTGATGGGTGAAAGATTTGCTTCTCTTAGTCCTGAAGGCATTAGCTGTCAAGAACTGGTTAAAGAGGTCGAATTTCAAGATGAGGAGCAAAATACTCAAACTAATGAAGCAACTAAATTAACTAAGAGTTTTAAACTTTCTCATTATTTAAATAATGTAAATAATAAGACTATTTATTTACCTGATACCTTATTAAGCGAGAATACGTTTCTTCCAATAAGATATGCAG
>NZ_NRJG01000131.1 GCF_003585935.1 Psittacicella hinzii | reverse complement strand
AAATTTGCTAAAAGCATGCTTATTTCTCTTGCCAAAGAGAATATATAAGACTTTAAAAGCTAAGATAAGGTCGAAGATTTTTCTTACTTTTTTAATAACTAAAGTAAGATAATGTCATTTTTCACACCTTAGTATATCATTAACTTAGATCTAATGCCATTTTTTAGCACAATAAGTTAATGTTTTCTTGTTAAAAACAAGTTTACAAAAGTAAAGGTAACTAAAATTAAACCTTTGATTTCGTGCAACCTGTTCCTAAAATCCTTGCTTATAATCTTCTTAGACAAAAATTTCCGCACTTAGTGCGGAAATTTTTGTTACTTTTTTTGTAATTTTTTTAATTTATTTCACAAAGAGCGTTGGCATTAACTCTACACACGACGAAACTATTAGCTGCACTCCAATCGACAACATAAATAGACCCATAACTCGCGTAATCACGTTAATCCCTGTTTGCCCTAGAAGACGGGTGATAATCGGAGAAATATAAAATAAGCCGTATACAATTACCGTATAAATCACCATTGTAATGGCTAGAGCTAAGAATACCCAAATAGAGGTTACTTTTTCCATCCAGAGAATAGAAGTTGAAATAGCACCCGGACCGGCAATTAAAGGCATAGCTAATGGTACTACCGCAATACTAGATGGTTGAAATGTTGATTCAGAGTTTGTCGTTTTTTGTAATTCTTTCTTTTCGTCTTCGTTTTGCTTTTGGCTACTCATATTACCACGTAACATTGGAAACGCAGCACTTGCAATTAGTAATCCCCCCGCAATACGGAAAGCACTACTAGAGATACCAAAAAACTTTAGGATATATGATCCTAAAAGCATGGAAACGACAATAATTACAAAAATGGAAATCGAAGTAATTAAAGCTACTCTGTTTCTATCGCGAGGATATAAGCTACTCGTCAGGGTTATAAACACCGTCATAGCACTAATTGGATTAGTGATAGCAAATATCGCTAAAAAGAACGATAAACATGTACCAAAGAGATCTTGATCTAACATGTCGAATTTTCAAAGTTAATTAATAGGAATAACCCTGATAACCTAGAGGATATAAACTAAACTTTAATCCCGTTACCCAGAGATGCAGTAGTTTAATTTTAACACAATTTTAAATTAATGCGCCGAATTTTCTAGTATTAACCGCCCTAAAGCTCTGATAAAAGACCAAAATTAAAGCCCCCAAAGATTATCTTTGAGAGCTTTAATTTTTAAGGTTATCAAATAAGCAAAAGCTTATAGCAAACTTATTACTTACTGAAATCATTTAAGACTATTTACTTAAACGATATAAAGCATTACCTAAGAAACTACCAGTATTAGCTAATTTGCTTTGGGTATAAGGATCTACATTTTTCGCCGTTGGAGTTAAACATAAACTACAGAGGCTTAGAACTTGACCTTCATTTTTCATTTCAAATTTTAATACTTTATATGCAGTTTCTGATAAACCTAACTCTAAACGAGTTCTATAGTCTTGGTAAGCACCAATTTCACTATTAATCGTGCTTAATAATGAGCTATAAGGACCTTCGTCTGGGTTAGCTTCATAGTGCATAATCGCTTTAGCGTCAAATTTTTCGTCTTTTTCTTTGTTTAATTTATCTAGTAGTTCGTATGCAGTTTCAACACCACCTAATTGATCTACTAGTTTTAAATCGTAAGCTTCTTGACCCGTAAATACACGACCTTGGTCTACTTGTGCTAATTTTTGCTCGTCAAATTTACGAGCTTTAGCAACAAGAGCTAAAGAGTCTTCATATTGACCTTCAGTTACTACTTTACGATATTCAACAAATTGTGGAGATACTAATACACCGCCACCTTTAACTACTAAGTTAAATGGGAATGGTAAAGCACCACCTGGTACGATTAATTGTGTACCACGGAAGTACGACGGGTTCATGTTATAGAACGCACGTAAAGTATCAGTTGTATCTATTAAAGTTGAAGAAGCATTTAATGCTCCAACTGGTACATATTTCGAACTTACAATTGCATCCGCACCTGTTGCAGCAACGTAAGCTGAACCTACTAGACCATCACCTGTTAATACTACAACCGGCACACCTGATTCACTTACTTTACGTAAAGCGCTATATAGCACTTGTGCATCACCTAAAGTACCACCTAAAGAATCTAGACGTAAGACAATACCTTTTAATTTACCTTCTTTACTGTCTTTTTCAGGTTCTTTAGCATTAACTGTTAAACTTAATAATTCACCAGCAATTTCATTAGGATCTACATCAGCATCTTTACCAAATAAACCACCATAGTAGTAGTTTAAGTAGTAGTCTTTAGTAGAGTAATCAGTTTTGTCTTCAGCAGCACGTACACGTTTATCTGCTAAATACTCATCTAAGTAAACTACTTTAGGAGATTTAGTATCTTTATCTACTCCAGCTTGTTTACGTACAAAGTCACCATATTGGAAACGAGTAAACACTTCATCAAATAAGCCGTAGTCTTTGTAAAGAACTGCGTCTGATTTTAAAGTGTAAGCGTCTTCAATTTGTTTAGCTGTATCTGATTCTTTTTTCGCGTCTAATTTTAATGGACGATCAGGGTGTACAGCTGTACGTTTAGCATTTAAAGTGTCAAGTGCGTATTGGAATGGTTTCCATACAATTGAATCAATCGACACTAAGTTTTCTGGAGTAAAGCCATCTTGGCTTGTTAAAGCAGCTAAACCGTATTTACCTACTTGGAATGAATAGTCTTTAATGCCGTATGTTTTATAGAAGTCTTTGTAGAAGAACGAAGCGGCTACAAAGTCTGCACTATAAGAACCTACTGCATCAACGATGATTTTATCTGCGTTTTGTAAAGCAATTAAATCACCTAATGAGTAGTACACTGAATAACCGTATACAGGTTTTTTACCTTCAGAATCTTTTTTGAATTTTTGGATTGCACGATCTAATTCTTCATGCATACCAAAGGTTTCAAAATTACTCTTATCAACGTCGATAATTAAACCTTTAATACGATCATCTTTTGCCGCGTCTTCGATTACTTCAACAAGATCAGTAATTGAAACTTGGCTAGGTACATCTAAACCTAAGTTAATTGCTAGGTTGTAGTAAGCTGGAGTGCTAATTGATTTTTCTGTAACATCTTCAATGTTTAAGTACAGATATTTTTCACCCTCAAACTTCTCATCAACCGAAGCAGTTAAGAGACTTGTGTGTGAGTTTACATATAAAGCTACTGCAACTACAAGTAAACCAAATAAAGCAAATAATGAGAATACTACCCATGAAGCTGCTTTATATACGTAATACACAACAAGCCATAAACCACGTAATAATTTTTTCACCATAAAATTATTCCTCTACTTTTGGCCTTGTGCATTATCTAAGTCACTAGTATCAAGACGCGCTTGATATGTACCTAAAAGTTCATCTTTATTACTATTTAAGTAACCATCAAGAGTTACTAATGCTGAGGTTAAATAACCATCAGTAAAGTAATCGATCGAACTTAATACACGACTAACTAATGAAGAACCCGTAATTGAGTAACGACGACCTGCATTGTAATAAATAACAGGTAGTTTATCTAACTCTTCAACTGCAACTTTAGTGAACTCACCACGTGAGAACTCATCAGTTTCACGTTTTTCTTGAGCAAATAGCACAAACTCACGAGCTTTATTGATTGCATCAGAAACACCACCGAAACCATCAACTAAGCCTAGAGCTTTAGCATCTGAACCGCTCCAAGTGTGACCTTGAGATACACGGTTCACTTCTTCTAAAGAAGCAAAGTGATCTTTACGACCTTCGTATACTTGAGAAATAAATTCGTGGTATGAATTAGTAATACCAGCTTTCCATAATTCAGCTACAGCATCACCATGTGGGTTAGCATAACCTTGAACGATTGGTAGTCTTGCTACTAAAGAGTAGTAACGACCCGGACCAATAGCATCAGCTTTAATGTCAAATTGACCTAAGAAGCGGTTTAAGTTATAACCAGTGATTACTACCCCGATAGAACCTGTAATAGTTAATGGAGTTGTATAAATATAATCAGAACCTGAAGATAACATGTAACCAGCTGAAGCAGCTAAGTAACCTTGTGAAACCACCACAGGAATACCTTTAGCACGAATATCGTCTAAAGCTTGACGTAAAGTAATACCTACGTTTGACGAACCGCCTGGAGAGTCAATACGTAATACAACAGCTTGAACATTATTTGCGTTGTAGTAAATTGAACGTAAATAACGTAAAGTGTTATTAATTGAGATTACATCAGGAGCACCAGCGCTTGATCTTGTAACATCACCCACCATTGTTACATATGCAATGTGTGGTTTACGAGAACTTGCGTTACTATCAAATAATGGTTTGTTAGTTGCTGAAGTATAAGCAGCTAAGCTAAAGTAGTTAGGAACTTTAGCATTAGTTTTACGACCTGCTACTTCTTTAGCTACTAATGAGTCGAACTCACTTTCAGTAACTACTTTATCGAACCAACCTTTAGCAGTAAATCCTGCTGCAAAGTCACCTTTATATTCTTTGAATAAAGTTAATAATTGTTCATCACTTAGATCAAATTCAGCGTATGGACGATTATAGTTTTCGCCAATACCTTTCATTGTATCTAAATAACGAGTGTAATAAGTATCATAAGTTGATTTTACATCTTGGTCTACTTGATATTTAACATCATCTAAGATCATGTCTTTATATAAAGATACACGTTGACCAATAAAATCAATTTTGAATTTGTCGTAGAAACCTTTGTTAAACACTGCACCGTAAGATGGTCTTACTGGACGTACAAATGAACCTGGTACTACATAACGTTTTGTAGCCGCAGATAAGATTAATAAATCGTTATTAGCAGCCGCACCATTAACTAGAACATAAACTGGTTTACCAGCATTACGTACATTTAATAGAGCTTGAGTAATTTCATACGCTTGTGCCGAGTTGTATTGGCGAGCATTTAATTTAACTACTACACCTTTAACTTTGTCGTCACTTGCAGCATTGCTTAAAGCATATACTTGCTCACTAAAAGAATAACGATTACCACGACTATTTTTTAATAAGTTTTCCCAACGAGCCGCAGGAGTACCATAAATCGAAGTTTCATTCATAGGCTCATCACCTAAAGAAAGTGAAACTACTGCATTTTCTGGCACTGAGTACTTATAAGGGGACTGAATTTCATTATATTTTTCGTATGCAGCGGTTATAGCTAAATATAAACCAACTCCGAGGAAAAAGTATACGTTAAATACAATAGAAACTAAAAATTTAACAGCGCCCCATAGCTTACATATTGCGCCTTTTAAACTCATATTCTACTCTTTTATCCTTAGATCAAAATCACATAAATATTTAAATAAGGGAGCAGGTCAATAACTCTTGTTAAAAATTGTGAGATTTAACTATCTTCTTATTTAAATATTTACCCCAAAAAAGAACTATTGTTAGGTCTTAAATAAAACAACAATCCCCTTACAATAGAATTCAGCCTATAAGCAATTACTTTGATTATCTTTACCTGTAGACAAATGTAACAACATTGTAATGAATC
>NZ_NRJG01000130.1 GCF_003585935.1 Psittacicella hinzii | reverse complement strand
ATTAGAAATCTAGGTTATAAAATATAAAAAAATGCTAAGATAATAGAATGCGAGGTATTTATATAGATTAATAAAATAAGCTTATTTTCTATATAAATCTCACTTAGCACTTTATTTTACCCTTTAGCTATAAAGGGTTTTTAATGATGATCGTTGGCACCACTAAGCAACATTGTTTTAAAATTTATTACCCAACTTAAATTTACATTTTATAAGCTTAGGATTGTAGTAGTAACGATCTTTGGTTCAATGTAAATACCTAGTTTACTAAATGATTTTAGTTTTGCTTCGTAAGAATGTAAGCACTTGGGATTTAATACTTTATTTATAATTTTTACTCTCCCAACAGGTAAAAAATATAAGGCAGTATCAGAAATTTAAACTTAGTAAAACTAATAAGTGTCTACCGCATAAGCTATCTCTAAACAAGAATTTTATTCTATAGAGAAAAAGTACGAACTAAAAGTTCTTAAGCCGTAAGACCTGATTATGAAATGCTAAAACTTAGATTTATATTGATATTCTATTTAGCTCAATATTTTACCTACTGCCAAACTATAGCAGTGATGCTAGAGTTTAGTAGTTTTTGGAGGTACGTATGCGTAAAATTAAGAAAAAATCATTTCGTTCATTAAGACGAATGGTAATGGTAAAAAGCCGTATCATTCGCTTAAATCGAAAACGCACTGTACAAAACATCACGGCACAAAAAGGTGAAAAGAAATTAGTGGTTATCAAAGATAACCGTTTAAGATACTATCACTCACGCTTAAGCCGTAATGTTAAACGCCTAGATTTTTAAGAAACAATTTTACAAATTACTACTACGACCTTTACAAAAGGTAAAGGTCTCTTATATTTTTTAATTAGTATGAAAATTTTAATTCATTATGCTCGAACCTTTAAGTGGTCGCTTATCTTTATAATTATCTGTTCAATTTTAAACGGTGTAGCAAGCGTATCCCTACTAACTTATTTAAGTCAAAAATTACTAGCAGCAACAAGTATTTCTTTAAATACGCTTTTAATCTTCTTAGCTCTATTACTAGTATTTATTGCTCTACAAACGGCAGTACAATTAGCTATTGCAGGGTTTGGTCATTTATTAGTATTCCGCTTACGTAAGCAAATCATTAAACAAATTATCGATACTAATTACCAACAAGTTAAAATTCAAGGTAAAGCTAAAATCCTTGCTAGCTTAAACTCGGATATTGATAATATTACGCGTATTTTCATGCACTTACCTGAAATTATTCAAGGTATAGTGTTAATGATCTGTGGTTGTATTTACCTAGGTAGTCTTTCTAACTCACTCTTATTAATTACTATTTTCTGGTTTGCAGCCATTACCTTAGTTATGCACTTTATTGTTAAACAAGTTGTGCGTAACTACGAGCGTTTTAGAAAAACTAAAGATTATCTTGCTGATGACTATCAAGCCGTACTTGACGGTCATCGTGAATTAAAACTAAACTCTATTCGCGCGAAAAACTTCTATGATAGACGTTTAGTTAAACACGCAGACGAATCACGTAAAACTATTGTTATTACAGACTTTTACCATTATTTAGGTAATAACTTTAGCGATATTATGGTATTGGCACTGGTGGGTGTAATTTACTTTGCTTCGGCTCAATTCAAATTAGCTAGCATTGAAACTGCTACAACTTTTGCCGTTACAATTTTATTCCTACGTAACTTTATCTTCCAAGCTGTAGCTTCGATTCCTGATCCTAGTTTAGGAATGATTTCGAGTAATAAGTTACAAGATTTAGAGTTTGTTGATTACCAAGAAGAGTTTAGTGCACAAAACCAATTAAACCCAAATTGGCAAACTATTCGTTTCGAAAATGTAACCTATACCTATCCTAAATCTAAAGATGGGAAAAATAAAGATGGTAACTTTGGTTTACAACCAGTTAACTTTACACTCCACCGTGGTGAATTAAACTTTTTAATTGGTAAAAACGGTTCTGGTAAATCAACTCTCTCTTTACTACTATCAGGTTTAGTTGAACCTAATCAAGGAACTATCTACGTAGATGATGTAGCTATTACTCCAGAATTATTACCTAGCTACCGCGGCATGATTACTTCGGTATTTAGTGATTTCTATCTTTTCCATGAAATTGCGACCGACGAATCTCCAGAAGCAGATGCTCTTTTAGATGAATGGTTAAAAATTCTACAAATTGAAGATAAAGTACAAATCATTGATCGCACCTTATCAACCACTTCTTTATCTACAGGACAAAGAAAACGTTTAGCTCTATTAGTTTCTATTGCTGAACGTCGTAGCTTTATGATCCTTGATGAATGGGCAGCTGATCAAGATCCAAACTTCCGTCATATTTTCTATAGACAGCTTCTTCCAATGATCAAAGAGCGTGGAGTTACGGTATTTGCTATTAGCCACGATGATCAATACTTCGATACAGCCGATCGTATTTTCTTAATTAACCAAGGTGTATTGAAAGAGTTAAATAATGAAGAACGTTTAACTGAAGCACACTTAGCGGTTGAACATCTCAAAGAAAATGGTTAAATTTTAATAAAAAGTGAGGACGCAAGTCTTCACTTTTTTCGTATTGTCAGTAAAATTAGGATTTCTAATTTTTATCTTCACTTTAATCAACAGGCATAAAAATTTTTAGATTACAAAACGAAAATTTTGCATTCTTTCAAGCCTAATATAGCGAGATATTTATCCATAAAGCACTGCAAATGATAAATTATAATTTACCAATATCTATCTAAAAATAAACTTAATTACTAAGTAGCAGAAAATAGCTCTCTTTCGATCTTTTACTATTTATTTTATGTATGGCAATTGTTAAAATGTGACTAATACCACATTTAAACTAATTAAGCTCATTACTTATCTGTCTCATATTAAGTTAATTGCTTTTTTGTCTCATAAGTTTAAATTGATTCATTTCTTGGTCCTGCAACCTTTAGATATAAATGCCATACTTATAAAGGTGAATACCAAGATACTTATCTTTTCCTGAAAGGTCGATTCCGATTATGAAAAAATTACTTGTATCTACACTTTTAGCAACAGCTTTATTATCTACAAGCTCTTTTGCAAATGCTAATCAAAACGTATCATTATTATCAAGTTTAGAATATCGTCTTGATCTTGGTTACTCATTCCTAACAGATAATAGTGATCTTGATGGTGCGGAATTAAATTTTGCAGCATATTTCCCTACATATAAAGGTAATTCATTTGAATTCAAATTAGGGCCTCGTTTTAATTACACCTATGCAAAATATGATTATAATCTATTTAACCGCCTAACTTTCACTAACTACCGCTTAAGCGCTTCTGCATTATTAAGCTACACTGGTTTTAATTCAGTTTCTCCATACTTAGAATTAGATCTAGGCTATGGTCGTAGCAATGTAGAAGCTAAAACTCTATTTTCAACTAGAAATTATGCGGATACTGACGTATCAGCAGGTGTAGAGTTAGGTGTTAAATTCCCATTCGGCCTTTACACAGGTGTACGTTACACTCATTTAAATAGTGACTACCTAGGTGATACTTCAGTTGGTACTGTATTCTTAGGTTATACCTTTAATCTAAAATAATTTAATATAAAACTATTATTTATTCTAAAATCTAGTAGATCCGGCCTAGGTTGTATAGTTATACCTAGGATCGCGACCTCTCACACCACCGTACGTACGGTACCGTATACGGCGGTTACGTCCAAAGTCCAGAGACCTAGTACTCTGGGCTTTTCTTATTACCCTAATTCTTGTTTAAATATTCGCGATGAATTAGGTTTAGCCAAGTAAAACCAGCTTTGGCTAACGCTTCGTTAGTTAAGGCTGAGTTTAATAGACTAGAACAGAACCTATATCTGCGGCGTCCTGAC
>NZ_NRJG01000013.1 GCF_003585935.1 Psittacicella hinzii | reverse complement strand
CTAACTTGCGAACTAACTTGTGAAGTAACTTGTGAAGTAACTTGTGAAGTAACTTGTGAAGTAACTTGTGAAGTAACTTGTGAAGTAACTTGTGAAGTAACTTGTGAAGCAACTTGTAGCGTAGTTGGAGTTGGATAATCAACTTGTAACTTAGTTGGAGTTGGATAAGCAACTTGTAAAGTAGTTTGCGAAGAGACTACTGAAGTAGATTTAAAAGCTCCTTGAGAAGTAGATGAAGAAACACTTTGTGAAGCTGATTGAACCCCATCTTGAGAACTAAGCGAAGAAGCAATAGGAGACAAGGTGTTAGAAGCGGCTAAAGCTGCAACATTTTTCACTTGTGTAAACTCTCGTTGTAATCTTGTCCATGGACAATCTTCGAGCTGCCAATCAATATGTGTAGGTTTTACATCTACCGTAAAGTAAGCTCTTACTTCTAAGGTAAAGGGATAACTACGATTACGACTAACTCTGGTATTACGTACTATGAGTTCTACTTGGTTTTCAACGGTATTAACTCCTGAAGACATACGTACTTCAGCACCTGTACTTACTGCTAAATTATTAATCCGTAAGTTATTACCGTTTAGTACTCGTACACTGTAGTACTTAATACCTTGCGCATGCCACAAACGTAATTTGTGACTAACTGAAGCTCTTGTACCAAGATCATTTACCTTTACAGCTGTACAACCTTTACCACAGCTATAGCCATTCTCAAACTTAGGTAAGAGATCAACATCTCCAGTACCATCATTCGAACCTTTAAATACAGGACGAGCAGTACACTGACTAATGATTACTACTGGTTTAGTACAGGTAAAACCAGCGCGTTTAGTATCTGTACATGAAGAGGTACTCTTACCATGAGGATTAGTTTCTAAACCACGCAACAGATCCGGCATGCTATGACTAGCTAAAAGGGGATTAACAGTACCAACTGCACCTGTTACTTGATTAGGAGTTCCTTGCTTAGCACTCCAAACTTGGAGTTGTGGTTGTTGGGCTAAAGATTGGGTCGCAAGCGCTTGCGCTTGCGTTGCATAATCTTCAGCTCCCTCCCATACATCAAGTTGTCCTTGATCGACAGGCATAGGGCTCACTTGTAATAAGTTAGCTAAGATTCGGACTAATTCTTCTTGTTCAGCTGCAGGTAAACTCTGAAAATTTAACCCATTAATGCTCGTTAAATTTAAACGCATTAACAGCTGCACATATTGAGGATCTGAACGTAAGGCTTGATAAGCTTGTTGCTGACTACTATTCGTAGCGTATCCTTGTTGCAAGATCTGCGTGGCTAATTGTGTTGGACTCTGAACATTAGTCGCATTAGGATTAGCATAAGCCTCTGATAAAGGCACTACACTTACTTGCAACCAGAGCATTAGCCATACTAATAGTTGCTTACCATAGGTAGCTGGTTGCGCTAAATCTGTAAGCACAGCATTACACCAACGCCCTAGAGCGAAAAAACTTTGCAGAGTTTTACGTAAAGGTAAAGAAATAAACTGACCTATAACTAAACTCCTTTGAAAAAGAATCAAGGATACGGTCGTACCCCACCTAAAGGCAGATAAAAGAGGGTTGATACTTAGGTATCCTTAATTCATTGGACAACACGGTAAAAATCAATTCTAAGAGTGTTTATAACTTACAAATACAAGTACAAATACACATAAACATTTTTTACAAGTAAAAATTAGTAAGTAGATTTAGTAAGTACCTATCAATCTCTTAGAGTTGTTAAAAAAGTTTAAGGGAACTAGAAATTTAAAATTGGAAATTAAAACGGGAGGAATTATTCTCGGAATTAGCTCTGCATCACTAACTAAAGAGCAAGTGATAGCAAAGATGGTAAAAACACAGAAAGTTTTGTAAAAAACAACAAGCAGCCAAGCAAAGTTAAGACTTTGCGCCATAGCAAGAGAACGTAAAAGATTTACGTTGTTTTTACCGCGAGAATAGATTATTGTGGATATATTTAGAGAAAGAAATACTGTTGTAAAACAGTTTGGATGAGATAAGCTTAAAGCTAAAAATTTAGATAACCAGAGAGAAATAAATATGGTTATGAATAAATTAATAATCTTTGAAGCATTAACTAGATTGTAACAGATAAATTTTAGAATGCTGAAAAATTTAACAAAATTTTACAAAATCACCCCATAAAAGGGATTTTTGCGTTAAAAATGCGACTGGTGACCACTTTTTGTGTACAACTACGAAAAAAAGAGTATACGAATGTAATTCATATACTCTATCTGCTTTGGTAGAAATATTTCTTTAGAGATAAATAAAATTTAATCTAAATTATCAAATCCTTCATAAGTACTAAAAGCTAATTTATAAATTGCAAACAAAGTATTAGAATCATAAGCTTTTAATTCTTGTATTACAGAATCTTCTTCTATTTTTAAGAAATCATTTTGTTCTATTAGATACTTTATTGTAATAGGTAATTGCATGCATAACTTCTTAAAAGCCAATTTATCACCAGTTACTATTTCGTAAAATTTATCTATTGACATACGTCTAATGTTTTCGTTTTCTAATTGTTTTATTCCGTCAATAGTGACAACCCAAGGCTTATTATCAGAACGCTTAGAAATTACTTCTACTAGAGCACAAATACTATTATCTTTTTCAGCATCATTCAATAAATGATTTTGAAAGCGCATATATGTTTTAGCTGAAGATGAACTATTCATGGTGTTATGTTTATTCTTCAACTCCACAAATATCATTTTTCCATTTTGGGGTCTATAAATAACATCCCCCCTTTGTTAGGAACTTCACAACTATTTATATACTTAAAAATATTCTGATGAAAAAATCCAATAATATTATTATTTGATTTATCTCTCTGTCTATGTATTTCTAGATCAATGATTTCTTCATAAGATTTTTTAAACATGTGTTTATCAAAAATTAATTTTATAGGATCAATTAAATTTTTGTTAAACTCTTTTAAATCAATTTTTCTAAAAGTTTGATTGTAACTATTTAGAGTATTTAATACATGTTTATCAAAGTCATCTTTATCTATGAAATCTAAATCATATTGATCCATTATGTTCCTCCAGTTAGTTCTAACAATGAAACTATTATATTTTTGCCAATTTCTTTGGCTAAGTTACAAGGAACAGCATTTCCTACTTGTTTATATTGAGAACCTACTGAACCTACAAATTCCCAATTATCTGGGAAAGATTGTATACGTGCATTTTCACGTACAGTAAAAGGTCTAACTTCTAATGGATGACAACGATCTGTTTGTTTCATCTGAGGAGTAGTTAATACAGTTAAAGATGGCTCATCTAAACTTAAACGGCGAAGAATTCCAGTTCTTCCTCCCTCCATATCCCAGCATGATTTCATATAATCTTTAGCAATATCTTCTGGAATATCTCTCCAATATCCACCTGGAGGTACTAAAGCAAATATTTTAGCTTTTTTTTCTGAATATTTAGCTCCTAGACTATCAGGAACATTATCTAAAATATCTCTTAAAACAGGTTTATAGTTATGCTTACTAGGAAATTTAAAAGTTATTTTATCTGCTAAATCTTGACGAATGCCTACCACAATTAATCTTTCTCTTTTTTGTGCTACACCATAGTCCCAAGCATTTAACACCTCATAAACAACTTTATATCCTTGATCAGCAAAAATATTTAAAATTGTTTCAAAAGTTCTACCTTTATCATGACTAAGTAACCCTCTTACATTTTCAAAAAGAAACATTTTAGGTTGTAACTTTTGTAAGAAAGTTGCATAGTGGTAAAACATTGTCCCACGAACATCATCTAGTCCTAATCTTTTACCTGCATAAGAAAATGCTTAACAAGGAGCTCCTCCAGATAATAAGTCTAGTTCATATTTTTTAATATTAAATTCTTGTTCTAAATCTCTTTTAGCAACTAGTTCAATATCTTCTTGTAGGACATTCCAATTTGGTCTATTTTTTAATAGAGTATTTGCAGCATCTTTATCTATTTCTACTAATCCAATATGCTCAAAACCAGCTAATTCTAGACCTAAAGCCATTCCGCCTGCACCTGCAAACAATTCTATTGAAGTAAATTCTCGATCCATAATATAACTACTTAATAATACACCCTATGGGTATTATTTATGAAAATATAAAATAATCTTTTAAGTGTTTTTTATATCTTTATTTAACTATTTTACAAAAAAAATCCGATATAAAATATTTTTATTAATTTAAATAATTTGTTTAGTATATCTACTAT
>NZ_NRJG01000129.1 GCF_003585935.1 Psittacicella hinzii | reverse complement strand
CCATTAATAGCAGAAGTAATGTTAATCGCACTTTTTTAACTTGACATTTAACTATCAAGTATGAGCTATTTAATATTCGCTATTACGATTGGCTATTTTTCTTAGTTAGATACCAGCTCTTAAAGGTTAACTAAGAGAATTGTTATGTGGTTTTCTTTAGAAAGGAAATATTCTTTAAAGGATAAATTCTTACGCTAAATAAGCATTACCTACGCAAATTTCACTTAGCCTAGCTAAAGCTTAAATTTAAAACCGGTGTTTTCTTCAAGAAAACTAAGCTTATTCTCTAGAATTTTAAGCGCAAAAACCTAGCTATATTTTACTTTATTCGGCTAAAAATTTCAAAACTTTATAAGGGATATATCATAAAAGTCGCAAGTTTAACACTTGCGACTTTTATGATTGAATCGGAGTTAAGCTTTGTAAAAAATCAGCTAGTTCTGAAGCTAAAGGTATTTCAACTTCTTTACGAGTATTGGTTGTAGGATCAAGATAATTAAGTTTATAAGCATGTAAGAACATGCGTTTTAATCCTAATTTTTCAATATACGAAGTTTGAATTAAATCTTGGTACTTATTATCACCACATAAAGGAGCTAATGCGTGTAAAGCATGGACACGAATTTGATGAGTACGACCTGTTAGAGGACTAGCTTCAACTAAAGAAAACACTTGCCCTTGTGCATCACGATAGAGCTGAAGTAGCTTAAAGTTGGTTACTGAAGGTTTACCCTCATCATCAACTTTTACAAAGCGCTCACCTAATTTTTCATAACGCAGTAGTGGAGCATCCACTTGTTTTGCTTGCCAGTGCCCAGGAATTAGACATAAATAAGATTTATGAATAATTTTTTCTCGAAATTGATCTTGTAAAGCTTTTAGTACACTCGGTTTACGAGCGACCATTAATAAACCAGAGGTATCACGGTCAATGCGATGCACTAACTCTAAACGACGCTCGTGTGGAAATAAGACACGTAAGGCTTCAACTACGCCATAATTTACCCCAGAACCACCATGTACAGCAATACCTGCAGGCTTATTGATAATAAATAATCCAGGATCCTCGTATACGATTTGTTTAGCTAAGGCTTGTACCGAGTTTAACTTAACGATATCTTGTAACTCAATTGATTTATTGAGAGTGTGGGTTAAGGTTAAAGGAGCTAGACGAATTACATCTCCTTGCTCGAGCTTATACTCAGGTTTAGTGCGCTTTTTGTTAACGCGAATTTCCCCTTTACGTAAAAGCTTATAAAAAGTGGTTTTAGGTACGTTTGGCAGAATACTGATCAAAAAGTTGTCTATACGACGCCCTGCATCTTCGCTTTGGGCAATAAGTTCTACTACTTTAGTGCGATACTCTTGTCCTATAGCCACATCAGCACTTGGAGCAAAGGCTTGTCGATGATCTGCATCGTGAGCAAAATCAGCCTGCACTTGCGTAGCAGTTCTTTCTGGTTGCTTATTGTTTATTTCGCTCTCGACTGACAACTTGTAAGCATGTTGGCTTTTATTACTTGCATGCTCTTTAGTTTTTGCACTTATTCTAGCGTTTGCACTTATTCTAGCGTTTGTACTTGCCTTAGTCGATTCTACTCTAGATTTTACTTCAGCTCTAGACTTAGTTCCAAAAGCTTTATCCCTATTTGCTACATTATTTTTAGCGCTTGCTTTATTTTTTAGCTTACTAGAGGAACTTTTGTCTCTGCTTTTAAGGGTGTTTTTAGCAGAAGTTTTCGCCGACGACTTACTACTAGATAAAGATTTTATTTTCATGTAATCTGATAAGAAATTTTTGTCTAGTATACATTAAAAAAGCTATCTCTGTGAGATAGCTTTTTCTACTAGTGATTTTCTCTAGCGTAGTTGATAGTGTAACGAGGAATTTCCACGATTAGATCTTCAGTACCAACTAGAGCTTGACAACTTAAACGTGAATCCATTTCTAGACCCCAAGCTTTATCTAATTGATCTTCTTCTAATTCTGAAGGAAACTCTAACGAATCAAAACCTTCGCGCACGATAACGTGACATGTTGTACAAGCACATGATTTTTCACATGCGTGCTCAATTTCAATGCCATTACGTAATGCAACGTCAAGAATTGATTCACCCGTTTGGGCTTCAACCACTAATCCCTCTGGGCATAATTCCACATGAGGTAAAAAAGTAATTTTAGGCATTTGTTGCTATTTTCCTTAATTATTAATACTAGGAAGGTAATTACAGACTATTTACGTCTTTACCTTGTAATACATCTTTAAGATTTTGCGTCATAATTGCTGCTGCAAAATCTCTGGTACTAACTTCAAGTTGTTGTGTCCAGAAACCAATTTCGTTAGCGTACTCTTTTAAGCGTTGCGCATCGTCATTGGTTAAGGTATTAACTTGGAGTTTTTCTAAACTATATTTATCTACTAACATTGCCAAACGTTGTAGATTACGTTTAATATTATCAGCTTGTTCAGCTTCTAATAATTGATGATAGTTTTCTAGCTGTGGTGCAGTAGCTTTTAAAAGTAAATCAGCTTCTATACTTGCTTCAGATAATTTACGTAACGCTAAGTCTAATTGGGCAAATTCTGTTGAATCAGTAATCATTTTGAGTACTTCACCTTCAGTTAAACCATATGACAGTTTAACTTCAACTTGCGCACTAACACCTGTAGTTAATTCGGTAGCAGAAACGCTTAATAATCCATCGGCATCAACTTGGTAAGTTACGCGAATTTTTAAAGCTCCAGCAGCACGAGGAGGTAAGCCTTTAAGAGTAAACTGTGATAATGAACGACAATCAGCAGCCATATCACGTTCACCTTGCACAATGTGTAGTTTTAAACCTGTTTGTCCATCTTGGGCTGTAGTAAACTCTTGTGCGCGAGCAATAGGAATTACGGTATTACGTGGAATAATTTTTTCTACTAAGCCACCGTAAACTTCAACTCCAAGTGATAAAGGTAACACATCTAATAAGAGGTAATCTTTATCATTTTGATTGCCGGCTAGAATATCCGCTTGCATTGCAGCACCTAAGGCTACCACAATATCAGGATCGATTGAACAAAGAGGATCTTTACCAAAAAACTGCGCTACTTTCTCTTGTACAAAAGGTACGCGCGTAGATCCACCTACAAGAATAACTTCTCGGATCTGATCTTTGCTGATTTCTGCGTCTTTTAATACGCCTTGGCAAATTTTAATCGTTTGTTTTACATATTCAGTAATAACTTGATTAAAATCTGCACGTGTAATTTCTAGGTCTAAGCTTGCTAAAGATAAACCTAAGCGTTGACACTCTTTACTTAAATTAGCACTTGAAGTTAAAGAGCTAAGATTAACCGCTTGTTCTTGCGATAAAGCTTTCTTCGTAGCAATAGCTAATTCTAAAAGAGCACGATCAGCTAGTTTATCTAAATTATCTTCTGCTAGATTTAATTTCTGCGCTAATAGTTTGGCTAAAGCAGCATCAAAGTCATCACCACCTAACGCTGTATTACCACCGGTTGCTAAAACTTTGAAGACGCCTTTTTCTATTTTTAAAATAGAGACATCAAAAGTACCACCACCTAAATCATAAACGACAATGATCCCGTCTTGATCGGTTTTAATACCATATGCTACAGCGGCTGCCGTTGGTTCGTTTAAAAGACGTAAAACTTTAATGCCCGCTAATTTAGCAGCCTCTTTAGTTGCTTGTCGTTGCGTATCATCAAAATATGCCGGAACTGTAATTACCGCACCATATAAATCTTCACCAGTAAAGCTTTGCGCTTGGTTTTTAAGTTTTTGCAGAATTAAACTTGAGATTTCAATGGCATTTTTTTGACCTGCAACTGTATTAAACAGTGGTAAGTTATTTGCCGAGCCTGTTAATTTATAAGGAACTTTCTCTTGGCTCGCTTGCACTTCACTTAAAGATTTACCAATAAATCTTTTTACCGAAATAATCGTATTTTGGGGATCGATACTAGCTTTAGCTAAAGCTTCATATCCCACTTCAGGTTCTGCTTGCGCTGAAAAATGAACAACTGAAGGACACAATGGACGACCTTGTTCATCATTTATGATTTCTAATCCGCCGTTACGATAAATACCAACTAAAGAATTAGTTGTACCTAAATCTATCCCCACTGCAATTTTTCGTTGATGGGGAGCTGCAGATTGACCAGGTTCGGCAATTGTTAGTAATGACATATATCCTCTTGGTTCAATTATTATGCAAACAATTGATCTTCTTCAACTGTTGCAATGTCAGTTTGCAGTTTAGATAAAAATTGTAATCTATATACAAGTTTTTGCGCTAACTCTAAATTTTGTTCAGCTAAAGCTTGTGTTAAAGCTTGGAGATTTTGCTGTTTATCATCGAGTGCTTTTTGTTTAATTGCAGCCATTTTACTTTCATCGTAAATCTGCGCTAAATTAGCTACAGCTTCACGCATTTCTAGCTGTGTAAAGATAAATTCATTATCTTTTTTAGCAATTGTTTCATCAAAATGAGCTTGCTGCTTTTTTAAATCAATTAAAGCTTGCGCGCGTTTAATATCATCTTTGACAATATTGTAAGCGTCATTAATTTGTTGTGATTTAAGAGTAATTTCTAATTTTTGCTTACTATCATCACCTTGCGCTGCAATTTTATCAGGATGATATTGCTTCATTAATTCTAAGTAATTATTTTCCAATTTCGCGCTATCTAGCACAAAATCTTCGTCCAAACCTAGAATTGCAAAAGGATTAAACATTAAAACTTTCTCCACAACCGCATTCATCTTTAATATTAGGATTTAGGTATTTAAAGCCTTCGTTTAAGCCTTCTTTTACGTAGTCAAGTTGTGTTCCATCAAGATAAACTAATGATTTTTTATCCACCACAACAGTTACTCCTTTATCTTCAAAAGTAACGTCATCTACATTTAGTTCATCTACAAACTCAAGAACGTAAGACATGCCAGAACAACCTGATGTCTTAACACCTACACGTAAACCAATACCATGACCGCGATTATCTAAAAAAGCTTTAACGCGACTAGCGGCTGTATCACTTAAAGTAATAGCCATAATCAGTCTCCTTATAAATAAAGCTACCTAGCTTTAGGGAAATATTTTTTCTTGTTATTTTACACTACTAGAGATTAATTTGCTTTATGGCATTAATCCCTAAGACTATAAAATAACCCCCGTTTCTCTAATCTGCAGATAACGGGGATCATTTATCAACTAGGTTGATTATTTTTTATTTTTGTTACGGTAGTCATTTACTGCCGCTTCGATAGCTTCTTCAGCTAATAAAGAACAGTGAATTTTTACCGGAGGTAATTCTAATTCTTTAACAATAGTGTCGTTTTTAATTGCTAAAGCGTCATCTAAAGATTTACCTTTTACTAATTCAGTCATTAAAGATGATGAAGCTATTGCAGCACCACAACCGTAAGTACGGAATTTAGCGTCTTCGATAATGCCTTGATCATTTACTTTAATTTCTAATTTCATCACATCACCACAAGCTGGTGCACCCACCATACCTGTACCAATGCTTTTAGAATCATCTTCATTAAATGAACCCACATTACGTGGATTTTCATAATGGTCTAATAATTTATTAGAGTATGCCATGTTAATTTTCCTTAATTTAGGATTGCACGCCTAATTAGTGTGCTGTCCACGTAATAGAGTCTAAAGAAATACCTTTTTTATAGAAATCCCATAAAGGTGATAATTCACGTAATCTTTCTACTGCAGCTTTTACTAAGCTAATAGTAGTGTCGATTTCTTCTTCTGTAGTAAAACGACCTAAAGAGAAACGAATTGAAGAGTGAGCTAATTCATCGTTACGACCTAAAGCACGTAATACGTACGAAGGCTCTAATGAAGCAGAAGTACATGCAGACCCAGATGAAACTGCGATATCTTTTAATGCCATCATTAAAGACTCACCTTCAATGTAGTTGAAAGATACGTTTAGAATACCTGGAGCAGAAAAATCATAGTCACCGTTTAAATAGATTTCTTCGATATCTTTTAAACCGTCCCATAATCTTTGACGTAATGCAGCAATGCGTTTCATTTCTGCAGGTAATTCTTCTTTAGCAATGCGGTAAGCTTCACCCATACCCACGATTTGGTGAGTAGGTAAAGTACCTGAACGTAAACCACGTTCGTGACCACCACCGTGAATAATCGCTTCTAAACGAGCTCTTGGACGACGGCACACATATAAGCCACCGATACCTTTAGGTCCGTATAGTTTGTGACAAGAGAATGACATTAAATCAACGCCTAAATCTTTAACGTCAACAGGAATTTTACCAACACCTTGAGTAGCGTCACAGTGGAATACTACTTTGTGTTCACGGCAGATTGCTGCCATTTCTTTAATGTGTTGTAATACACCAGTTTCGTTATTTACTAACATCACAGAAGCCATAATTGTTTCTGGACGAATAGCGTTTTTGAAATCTTCAAGACTTACAACACCATGCTCATTAACGTCTAAGTAAGTTACTTCAAAACCTTGACGTTCTAATTGACGCATAGTATCTAAAACAGCTTTGTGTTCTGTTTTCACAGTAATTAAATGATTACCTTTTGCTTTATAGAATGCAGCTGTACCTTTAATTGCAAGGTTATCTGATTCAGTAGCACCAGAAGTGAAAACGATTTCACGTGGATCTGCATTGATTAAATCAGCAACGTTTTGACGAGCTTGATCAACAGCTTTCTCTGCTTCCCAACCAAATTTGTGAGATCTTGAAGCAGGGTTACCAAAGTTACCGTCTAAAGTTAAACATTGCATCATTTTTTCTACTACGCGAGGATCACATGGAGTAGTAGCAGAATAATCTAAATAAATAGAACGAGACATTAGTCTAAGTTCTCCTAAAAGTTTAGTTAAAGAAAATTGAAGATAAATAGTGGTCTAATCTAAAAATAACCACTAAATGTACTAAGATATTATAGCAAAAAATGCTATATAAACTTTTATAAACCACCTAGCCCTAACTGTTAAATTTTTAACACCTTTGTAAAATACGACTAAATAACAATGGTTTAAAAATATAAATCCTTATAAAGTGAGTTTTTATAAACACGCACTTTTTATGTCTGTTTTATGATTAGCTATCACTAAAATCAAAGCCAAAAATTAATTTTATTAATAAGATAAACCTATCAATAAAAATAATTATACTCTTTTAGCCAAACAAATTCTCAATTTTTACATAAGTAAGAGCCCTTGTGCAATAC
>NZ_NRJG01000128.1 GCF_003585935.1 Psittacicella hinzii | reverse complement strand
AAAGCTAAGAATAAATTCGTATTATTCCCTAGAATAAATCTACTTTGATAATATGCCTTTTTCCTCATAGGAATAAAGAATATTACGAGTTTTTAGTTTGCACTTGCAACCTGCAAATTGCATATTCAATGATATACAAATCAAGCTTATGCTATTTTTAGGGATTTATGAAAGGTTATTCTTCTATGTATACAATCTATTATATAACGAATATCCGCAGATCAAAAAATTTCATCTTAAAATCTTGAGATGATTTTAAAGTTACTGTAATTTTCTTTGTAATCTAGATAGTTAAAATTTATCTTTCCTTTTATCTTTGATTACGTTTATATTATAACCTATTGGCTTACACTTTTGCCGATAAACATCTAAAAAAATTGTGGTTATTTCTAACCACCTCTTTTTACTAAAGCCCAAGAGTGACTTTAGCGTCTAACAAAGGATTATTTATGTCTTTAAACCTTGATAATTTTGTCCTTGTGTACAGTCATACCTCCCATCCTGGTAATTTAGGCTCTATTGCTCGTGCTGCCAAAAATATGGGGATTAAAAATATACGTTTAGTTAATCCTCAAGCAGATAAGGCAGATCCAGCTGCTCAAGCTAATGCAGCAGGAGCGACTGATACTTTAGCACAAATGACAATTTATCCAGATATGGCTAGTGCTTTGGCTGATTGTCAATTAGTATTTGCAACTTCGGCACGTCATCGCGCTTTAAATCCGCTGATTGTTGCACCTAGCCAAGTGGTACAAATTGCTAAGCAAGATTTAACCTCACAAGAGCAGCAACAAGCTAAAATCGCGATTCTTTTTGGCACTGAAAGTTCAGGATTATCTAATGATGAATTGCTATTAGGACATTATCACGTAGTTATTGACGCTAATCCTGACTATACTTCATTAAATTTAGCGATGGCTACTTTATTACTTTGTTACGAAATACGTCAACAAGTAAATAACCTAAACCGGCAAGAGCATGACTTAGTCCTATCTTCTGTAAATAGTGATAACCATCAGAACGATCAAGCGCAAAAATCGTTTATTGATCCAAACAACGATCTAAATGCTAATCTTGAGAAAGCCGAATTAGCTAGCATGGAAGATTATCACAAGTACTTCCAACGTTTAGAAGACTACTATACACAAATAGGCTTTATTCAACATAGTATGGTAATCCCACGGCTAAAATTACTCTATATGCGAGCTAAACTAACTAAAAAAGAAATCGATCTCTTACAAGGGATGTTAAGCGCTAGCATTAAAAACACTGCAAAATAGTCACAATAAAGAGAGTTGGTATTAAAAGGTACAGCAACTGTAATTAAAACTTTTAATTAGTAGTCTTCCTCTATGTTATGCTTTGCCACTAGGGCACTTACTAATTGCTCAACTTCCTCTTCATTGTCTGGTTGCGCTTCTAAAGCATATTCATCATTTGCCCAAGCACCTAGGTCAATTAGTTTACAACGTTCACTACAAAATGGACGATGAGGATTAGTTGTTGAATAAACTATTTCTTTGCCACATTGAGGGCAAGCCATTTTTAATTCTTCACTCATATTTAATACGGAAAAAGAGAGCGTAAGCTCTCTTTTTTATGATTTTTTAGTTGTTATTTCACTATAAAGGTTTTCAAATTCTTCATCAGCACGTCTTTGTGCTTCTAAAGCTCGACCTTTCATTACTAAATCTTGTTGATTCTTTCTAAAGCGTTTAACAGTGCCATCCATAATGTAACCGTTGATCTTAGCAACTTTGCTAATTAATTCAGTTTTAGTTACATTTTCGTTATTGAGGATAATAAAATCAGCATACTTAGCACGTTGTTCATTAGAAGCTTGAGTATTGAGAATATCAACAATAACTTTTAGATTAGCACTAGGATCTCTTTCTAGAGCACGTAGGATTTGAGTTTGGCGGTCTGCTTGTACTACTATTACTTCATTACAATCGCGCCATAACCCTTTTTCAATAAGCAACGGCACATCCCACAAAATGTAATCTTTGGTTGACTGAGCAAACAATTCTTGTTCGCGTTGTCTAATAAACGGGTGGGTGATCTTTTCTAACTTTTCTCTTGCAGCGTTCTTTTTCGGCGTATTACCAAAAACTAAGTTGCGTAAAAGTTTACGATCAATCGGACGTAAAGCTTTAGGATTATTTGGATCCGCTTTACCGAGAATACCTGTACCAAATTCAGCCACTACAGCTAAATAGCATGGATGACCAGGTTGCATTACCTCACGTGAGACTTCATCTGAGCTCACTACATCACAATCTCCCATTAAACGGAAGAATGAAGCTACCGTACTCTTACCAGAAGCGATACCACCTGTCAAACCGACAATTGGTTTATTAATTTGCATAAGTATAAATAGCAGTTTTGATAGCCAAAAAGTACTGCATTAAATTGAGGTATGACTTTAGCAATTAAAGCTTAAAGCCGTTAAAAACTGTTGTAGATACATATACACTTACATCACATAAGTTTAAGATTATTTTATCTTTAAATATTACCTAGCTCAATAGCAGGGTGTCAATATCGATAAACTTGATATATCTATAACGTTAAAACTTACAAATGAGGGCTTTCTTCCTAGAAATAATCTAACCAAAGTACGAAGTTGGTACTGAATTGTTATCTCTAGTACAGCTTTATAACAAAAGATCGTTAAGTTTTTGCTCTAAGCTTGCCATAAACAAGGTCTCCAAATCGTAAAAATAAAAAATTTTATTCTTTGTTATAATAATCGAGATTATTTTTTTACCTTGAGACGAAAAAAGTATTATGAAACTAACCGTTAAAATTAAAGATAGAGATATGCAAGAGCTTGCCAAGCTCCAGCAAAAAAATTATCTTGACTTGGTCAATCGCGCAACTCCGCGTCAGATTGCTATCCAGTCAATTATTACCATTGTTTATGAAGAAATCTGTCGTAATTTACGGGTGTGGATTCAAAATATCTTCTCGCCGTTCATTACCGCATTTTTATACTTCTTAATTTTTGGTTATATTCTTGGCTCAAAAATTGGTACCATTAATGGCGTATCTTACGTATTCTTCTTAGCACCAGGTTTCTTAATTATGTCTGCAACTAATGCAGCATTTGGGAATGGTGCTTTCCCTACGTTTATGCGTAAGTACTTTAAAACCATTCAATATATTCAATCTGCTCCTCTAAACGTTCATTCGTTTATTATCGGCATTACTTTTTCAGGAATTCTCCGTGGTGTAGTAATTGCTCTACTTATTTGGTTAGCAAGTATTATTTTCACCGGCACTTTAGCATTATACTCACCAGCTTTAGCTTTACTTACTTTAGTACTTGTATGTGCTATTTACACTTTAGCTGGCATGATTAATGCTATTTACGCTAATACCTTTGAACAAATTAACTTTATTCCTACTTTTGTTCTTACACCTTTAACTTATTTATCTGGTATTTTCTTCGAAGTTTCAAGTTTACCTAAGTTTTTTGCTACTTTAAGCTTATTTAACCCAGTAGCTTATGTTGTAAGTGCATTCCGTTATGCGTTCTTAGGAACTACAGCCGTTAATATTGTGGGTAGCTTACTATTCTTTGTAGGCTTAATTATTGCCTTATACTTCTACGTGTTCTATTTATTAAGAACCAAATTAAATATTAAATAAATTCGCAAAAGAGAGACCTCACGGTCTCTCTTTTCTAATTTTACTAGATGCTAATCGCAACTTTAAATTAAAACTAAGCTGTATCCAAAAATGATACAAACTAATGCAAAATATCAGCCATTTACCTTAACTATTTTGCAAACCAGTTACTAAGTCAAAATTTAAGTGCGGGTCATTTTGGCTTTGATCTAATAAGAATGCAGCGTTATCAATTGCTTGGGCAGATAAATCTTCATGTCCGATTAAGCTTGCTAAAGCATTAATTCGTCCCTCACTATCTAAAAGACGCATGCGCGTATTTACCGTACCTTCATCATTCCATTTTTCTACTTGAAAATGATTATTAGCATAAGCTGCTACTTGTGCTAGGTGAGTAACACTAATTACTTGAATACGCTTAGCTAATTGACGAATAATACGTCCAACAACTGTCGCGGTTTTACCAGAAATACCAACGTCCACTTCGTCGAAGATTAAAGTGCCATTGTCTAAATGACTTGCGGTTAAAAGCTGGATCGCTAATGCAATACGTGATAACTCACCCCCCGAAGCCACTTTGTGCAACTCTTGCGCTTGTTGTCCTAAATTCGAATTAAGCATAAAACGTACTTGATCCGAACCGTCCTGACTTAAAGTGTTAGGATCATAAACGACATCAATATAAAATTGTGCATCTTTCATATTTAATTCGTTCATAATCTCTTCAACTCGAGCACTTAAGAGTTCAGCTCCTTTACGACGAGCATCACTAAGAACTTTAGCTTTACTAATATAATCTTTACGCGCTAATTCAAGATTAGCTTCTAATTCTTCTTGATTACCTAAACTTGAATTAAGTTCGCTCAGCTGTTTTTGAATATCTACTGATAAAGCATATAGCTGTTCAGGAAGAATATTATTTTTCTTAGCAATAGTGTTGTACTCGTGCATGCGAGCTTCAACTCGTTGCATATCTTCGGCAGCAAAATCAAACGAAGAGATATTTTGCGCTTCAGTAATTGATTCTTGAATATTAATCAGCGCTTCATCTAGCATGGTTGCTAGGTTAGCGTAATTCTGATCATATTCGCTTAAGCGACGCGCGTTATTAGCAGCTTTAGTAAGCATATGACTTACGTTAAAGTTACCTTCGGATAGTAAATCAACAATCTGTTGATTGAGTTCTTGAATATGGGCTTGATTAGCTAAAATTTTGTAATTCTTCTCTAGCTCTTCAAACTCACCATCGCTTAATTTTAATTCTTGTAACTCGCGATTTTTATATTCTAAGAGCAAACGCGTATTCTGAAAATTATCGCGTTGGGTTAAATAATCTTCGTACTCTTGCTTTAACTGGGCGTAATGTTGATAGGCTTGTTTTACCTCTTGGACTAAAGGTTTTTGATTAACAAATCTATCAAGTAAAACTAACTGATAACTAGTTTTAAGTAAGAGCTGTGGTGCGTGCTGTCCGTGTAAATGCACTAAATACTGTGTTAATTCCTTTAAAAAAGAAATTGATACAGGATGTTCATTTATATAAGCTTTAGACGGACCACTAGCATTAATAATACGGCGAATAATAACTTCGGTTGGTTGTTCCGAATCTAATAAAGATTTTTCTTCTAGCCATGCATAAGCAATAGAATCTTTATCGATTGAAAAACTCGCACTTACTTGTGATTGCTCACAGCCATTACGGATCATCCCCACATCTGAGCGATAACCCATACACAAGCTTAGAGCATCAATAGCTATAGATTTACCAGCACCAGTTTCCCCTGTAATTACGGTCATGCCACTGGTTAAATCAATATTTAAAGAGCGAATAATCGCAAAATTATTTATATTTAATCCGGTTAACATAATAGATGTAGTTAAAACAGTCTACGCGACCAATTTAATTTTTTCGCTAATACACTATAATAGTTATATTCATTAAAATGTACCATTGGAATTTGTGCTGTAGACGGATGGATAATAATTTCGTTTTTGGTAAATGATGGATGCGTTAATAAACCATCACAATAAATATCTACCGTTTCTGGAACTGCGTCTTGCTTGAAAACAATATTAATTTCAGACGTAGCTGGAATTACTATTGGTCGTGAAGATAAAGTATGGGCATTCATCGGAGTAATAATTAACGCATGTAAGGAAGAATGTACTATAGGACCACCTGCAGAAAGGTTGTAAGCTGTTGAGCCTGTTGGAGTAGAAATAATTAATCCATCTCCGCGCATGCCAAAAGCAAACTTTTTATCAACAAATACTTCTACTTCTACAATTCGTTGATCACGCGAACCTTGAATTGCTATTTCATTAAAAATAGTTACTGAATGCGATTTTTTATTTTCCAAACATTCAGTTTCAATAAATTCTGCGCGAATTGTATTGCGATATTCTAAATAGTAGTTGGCAGGATCAAGAAGTTTTTCGAGATATTCTGAAATGTGTTCAGGGTCTATATCAGTTAAAAAACCTAAATTCCCTTTATTAACTCCGATTAATGGAATATCGTGCCCCGAAAAACGTAAGGCTGCACGCAGCATATTTCCATCACCACCTACCACGATAATTACATCAGCAAATTCAACTATTTCTTGTTCACTTGCAAAGTCAGCTGTAATAACTTCTGGTAAGAAATCTTGCAGCTGTTGATCGACGTAAACCTTTAAGTTTCTTTGCTTAAAAAAGCGGTAAATTTCTAAATGAGCGTTAAAGCTCTGTTGATGCCGAGGCATCCCTACAATGGCAAAATGTAAAAACTTTTGTTTGCTATCCATAAATTAAGCAAAAGAGCTAAAATAACTTTTCTCATTATAAAATAATTCAAGGATTTCTTTGCTCTTTTTACCGAAAAACTGGTAAAAAACCACGTTTTAGTTATCAAAAAAGAATAAAACTTAGAGTAACTTATTCCTTAAAGTCTTGATTTACATAAAATTTTAAGCTTGCTTGTAGTGAGAGCTATTAATTTAGTGATTTTATTAATTTAATTAGTTCTTTGGCTAAAATTACGATTACAATATTGCTCTAGAGTGCAAATAACAATAAGAACCTTTCTGTAATAATGGTACTCATGGTAACCATGGCATTAATGGTACCGGTACTAATAGTACTAATGGTACTAATATAACTATAAGCCCAATATATCTTACCTCACTAGTCGTAATTACCCTAAACCTTTAGCTATTAGCAAGATTTTTACACATTATTTTTCAGACAACCAATTAACACTATTCATCGTCAGCAGCTTCTTTTTAATTTTCCTCTAAGCTCACGACCAACGGAATCTTTATGGCACAACAAATCTCTCGCAAAACTTTGTTGACTTTAGTTAGCGCGGTTATGATTTTTATCATTATTTGCTGGCAAACTATTGTTCACCTTAATATAGATCCCTCACGTAAAACTTACCAACGTTATGGTAAAGGGATTATTGCCAAGGTATTTACTCCAAGTAAGTTAGAAGTACAACCTTTAAATCAAGCTTTACTTGCTCAACTTAGCCAACAAGCAACTAATGCAGATTTAACCTTAACCGAAAATATGCCGCTCAAAGGGATTAGCCTGCAATTAGGTTTAACTAAAGACTATATTTTAGTAGTTATCCCTCATAAAAATTTAGCAGCGGTGTCTAACATTGCCCAACTCTACCCAACTGACAATCCTAGTTACGCAGTGCATGACTTTACTTATGAACAGTTACAAAAAGTAACTTATCTGCAAGATTATAAAGTTATTCCCTTAGCTCAAGTTTTACCAACTTTAAAGGAAGCTAATGTCAGTCTATGGGTTTATTTACCAGATTCACAAACCTATTACTTACAATCGAATATTGATTTTGCGCAAATTGTTTACCAAGCTTTTAAAGTAAGTCAAATTAGTCCAGCACGTGTTAATTTTATTGATACAAGTCCTTTAACTTTAAGTCATTTACGTAATGATTTTATTCGTAAAGAAAAAGTTCCTTTTAATCTTGTATATTGGGTGCAACCTGGTTTATATATCCCAACTACTCAACCGGATGTAAATTTAAGTTACACTTCGTATATGGAGTTTGCCAATAAATTACTTTTAGATAGTACTTATGTGGTTGAAAAAACCTTTAATTTAGGTTTAAGCTATAACTGGTATTTACAAACTCTTGCGCAAACACAAATTCCAACTTATCTCTATGTGGATCAACAAGCAATTGCTAAGCCAGAGCAAATTCTTAACCTTATTCAACATAGTAGATATAAAGGTATAGTACTCGCTGATTAAAAAACTTAATTATTTACCGCCTTGGTAGTTGCTATCGATATTACTTTTTACTATGGTTACTTTTTACGCTACAATTAAAAACACGCACTTTTAATGTGCAATTATTTTAACGATTAAACTTCGCAAACTAAGAGGTCGAAAGTTTAACTTTATTCTGAGTTAATAAGCAAAATTAAGAAGCTTTCAACAAACAATAATTAGCACACTATACTTTTATAACGTTTGGGAGCTATTTTTAGTAACTCTCCACTTAGCTAATATTCTTGTCTAGGATTTAATTCAGAGTAAAATATACATACAGATAAAAAGATAAATGCAAACACTTCTTATCTGGTAGAAAATATTCAGGCTTTTTTCTTAAACTTTATTAAGTTTTTTAATCCCACAAAATAAACAGAGTATAATTATCAGTATTTACTCATTCCTAAAAGTAAAAATCACATATGCAAGAAGAGTCAATTATTACCCTTTCTGATAAGGCAGCTAAACGCGTGTCTAATCTGATCGAAGCTGAAGGGGTAAAATACCGTTTAAGAATTTATATCACCGGTGGTGGCTGTAGTGGTTTTACATACGGCTTTACTTTCGATGATAAGCAAAATGAAGATGACTTTATTGTTCACCACAACTCTGCCGATGTAGATCTAATTGTAGATCCAATTAGCTTACAATATCTGATTGGTGCTACTGTAGATTATGAAGAAGGCTTAATGGGCAATAGATTTGTCGTAAATAATCCAGCAGCTTCAAATGTATGTGGCTGTGGATCATCTTTCTCTATTTAATTTTTGCAAGTCGCAAGCAAATGCTTGCGACTTTTTTGTTATTACTTTTTTCGAAAAACCTCGAAACTTTTATTCGAAAAATCAACAGACAAAGCAATAAATTCAGATTTTTGTTTAATTTTAATTGACAAGTTGAAAATTTTCCTTTAAATTATCTAAAGATACCCAATTATTAGTCAGCAGTTGCTGACTTGTATTTTTTATTAAGTTTGTTTTTATTAAGCATTGACCTAATGCTTATTTGGTTTGGCTGACTAACTTGTATTAATACTTGTTAGTTGATTTTGAGGTTTTTATGAATCGTATTCTTTTTAGTGGTCTGATGCTTATGTCATTCTACTTTGGTGCAGGGAACCTAATCTTTGCTCCCCAAGTAGGTGTTGAAGCTGGATCGAATGTTCTAAGTGCTCTATCAGGTTTCACCCTTTCAGCAGTGGTAATTCCTTTCTTAACTCTAGTAGCAGTAACATTCACCGGTGACTCTGGTTTATCATTCTACGCTCGTGTGGGGAAAGTTTTTGGTTACGCTTTCACTATCTTACTAGTTATTTCTTTAGGTCCACTATTTGCTATCCCACGTGTGGCAAATGTGTCTTATGATTTAGGTATTACCCCATTACTAACTGATTTTACTCACAGTGAAATTGGTATTTTCTCATCATTTGGTTTAGTGTATATTACGCTTTTCTTCTTAATCAGCTATGCACTATGTTTATATGGTGATAAATTAGTAGATACTATTGGTAAATACTTATCTCCAGCACTAGTTATTTTTATCGTAGCTCTAGTAGTAACTTACTTAGTAGCTAATAACACAGAACCATCTGTGCAACCAACAGAAGCATATGCTAAAGCAGCTTTCTGGAAAGGTGCAATCGATGGTTATGGTACTCTTGACGCTCTAGCTTCGGTTATCTTCGGGGGAATTGTAATTTCAGCTTTACGTCCTAACCAAGCTACACCTATGACGGTTGTACGTCGTAATGTAATCCAAGCTGGTTTCATTGCTTGTTTCTTACTAGGTGTTATTTATTTTGGTTTAGGTTACTTAGGTAACAACGCTGTGTCAGCTGAAAAACACTCTGGTGCTGCTTTATTAACTTTCGCAGCAACTAAAGCTTTCGGTAGCGCTGGTAACTATATCTTCGCTATTATCGTATTCTTAGCTTGTTTAACAACAGCTATCGGTCTATTAAAAGCCGTTTCAAACTATTCACACAATATTTTCGATCTATTCTCTGAAAAAGGCTGGTTAGTAATCTATACTTTATCTTCAGCTGTAATTTCAATCCAAGGTTTAGATTCAGTAATTAAAACTTCTGTTCCGTTTATCTATTTCACTTATCCATTAACTATCGCTTTAGTAATTGTTACTCTATTTAACAAATTCACTAAAGAGCGTGCATGGATCTACCGTTTAACAGCATTATTTGTATTCCCATTTGCTTTTGCAGACGGTTTCAAATACTTCTCAATGTTCTTCTTAGGTTCAGAAAACGGTATTGATTTATTATCAAGCATTCGTGATTACATCCCACTAGGTCACACTGACTTCAGTTGGGTAGTTCCAATGGTTGTAGCGATTATTATCGGTGCACAATTCCCTAAAGTTCCAGTTAATGAAATTCTTTTAGGTGATAAAGAAGCGGCACGTCGTCGTCAAAAACAACAAGCAGAAGATATGTACGAAGACGTAGTTTAATTACGTTGTAACAAGTACATAAATCGAGTAGATCCTGCCTAGGTTGTATAGTTATACCTAGGACCGCGACCTCTCACACCACCGTACGTACGGTACCGTATACGGCGGTTACGTCCAAAGTCCAGAGACCTAGTACTCTGGGCTTTTCTTATTACCCTAATTCTTGTTTAAATATTCGCGATGAATTAGGTTTAGCCAAGTAAAACCAGCTTTGGCTAACGCTTCGTTAGTTAAGGCTGAGTTTAATAGACTAGAACAGAACCTATATCTGCGGCGTCCTGACCATAGTATTTTCC
>NZ_NRJG01000127.1 GCF_003585935.1 Psittacicella hinzii | reverse complement strand
CACTAACTTATTAAGTTAGTGACCCCTTTTTTGCGCAAAGAAAAACGGTGAAGCTTGTAAAAAGTTCACCGTTGAGATTTCAAATAAAAACAATAAGATAATAATTAAGTTGAAAAAACAATACTACAGAGTTTCATATCATGTAGTATTGCCTATGGACCAACTTCTAATTAACTTACCTATATTATAGCTTGTTTATTAAAACTTGTCCATATTTTGACTACTAAAAAGATAAGAAGTTATGCAACTTAACTATTCTTATTTGCCTAAGTTAACAATTGTTACAAATTATAAAGAGAAATCTAAAGCTTCATTAATTTGTAATGCTTCTCTTTGCGACCAGAACATAATTTGTTTTAATTTGTCAGCTGGGATTTGTAATTGCGCTACAAGATCAGCAATGAGCTTCATTTCGTTTGGATGAGCAATACCATCCATAAATGCTGCTGTAAAGAGCGTTGAAACTAAAAAGAATTTATGTTGTGGCGTAGTAAAGTGTTTGCTTACGAGATTATAAGCATCATCAGTAAGCACTACATCTGTTTGTAAGGCACGTTCTAAAATAGTGTTGTAAATAGTTTCGTTTCTAGTTACTACACCATCAGCTTTAAATAATTCAGCTACTAAAGCACGAGCAATAGCTCTTTGCGTTTGATCGAGAAAATAAATGTGTTCGTTCATAGTTTATTTGTGTTGTGTAATATGTAAGTTATAGCACTAAACTTGGAAAAATCCAGGTTAAACCTGGATTTTACTTAAAATACTTTAGGACGTTCGCTATCAGCAATACGATTATATTGTCCACGTAATACGCTATAGTTAGCATAATTAGAGTAGTGTTCAGAGTTAATTAAATCTCTAAAGGTTTGGAGCATAGCATATACGCGTTTATCGCCAATTTCATTCCAGCCTTGAATATTGATGTAAAAACCAAATGGGCGATTACCAATTAACTCATAGTAGTGGGATTGCGTAAAGTCAATAATATTAAACATTACGTCCGAACGTACGAAATTGAGTTGTCCTAAGAAATCTTGACGATTAGAGAATACTACTACCTTGTCAGTGCCAAAGAAGTTGTGTAAACGTTGATGGAAATTATTAGTATCGTCTTCAATATTAGCACCCAAGAATACTAATACGTAGCGAACACTAGTATCAATAAGTTGGGCAGAATCATTATTCATCGTATTATGCTGGGTTAATAATTCTTGCGCTACTGCTGGATCCATATTGTTACCTGTTCCTTGCCACATCTCAGAAGTAATTTGTCTTTGATATAGCGGTTGATATTTTGCTTCAATAAAGTCAATTAAGCTATTTTGGAAAGCTTGATTATTATTGCTTGCAAGGTTACGATCATACTGTTCGAGTACACTATATAAGCTTTCATTAATAATGCTATTGCTTTCGGCTTGCGTAAAGAAGTCTATCGACAGATGGAAATAGAGAAGAAGGTTTTTAGCATAAAAGCTGTATGGGAAAGGGTGCGACGTAAAGTTAATTAAAATGGTATTTTTTTCGTTATTATCGAACGCAGGAATTTGCGGATGAGCTAATGGTGGTAAGATTGTAAATTGAAAGTTACCTAACTCTTTTACCTCATCTAAAATAACACTTTTAATTCGTTCTTCGTCAGTTGGACTAAAGCTTTGCGCCTCAACGAGAAGTTGAATATTTACTTTATTTACTTTTTCTTCTCGTAAAGAGCTTTGTTCGCTTTCTCCATTATCTGTACGCACAATTTCTTGTGGTAAAGATACATCTTTACCTTCGCGTTGGTATTTAAGAAGTTGCACTATTTGCTTTAAAGAAGCACTATCTGTAACAAAGTCCCAGTTGTCAAATAGTAAGTAAAAACCAATACTTAAAGCGCTTGTTTCTTGTTCGTCCAAAAGTTGGTTACTATTGCTGACGTTTTGGAAAATATTAAAGACATACTTTGACTGATTTTGTGCGTAAGCTTTAAAATCATTTAAACTCTTAAAGTATAAGTGCTCTTTCCCATTCGTCTTATCTTTAAAGATGTCACGGTACTCATGATTATCAGTTGCACTAATAAAAACAAATTTGTAAGTTTTCTGTTCCACGTGCTCTTCTCGGATAAGTTTATATGCCTTTATACCTATACGCTCATAAATGGATCTTTTAGGCTTGGGCATTATAAATCTAGTTAATGTTGTGTCTAGCTAAGGTTAGTTAACTAAACTCGTTTAAAAATACTGTAGGATTATTATATCATCAATTAGCTCGTAAACTCGAGCAACTAATGCAAGACATACATAAATAGCAGGTGGTAAATGTAGCTAATTAAGAGTTACAAAAATAGCATAATAGCAAGGCGGCAAAATTATAGATTATCTGAAAATGGAATATAGGGCAGTAGCTTAAATTGCTTATTTATCCCTTGCTTTTACTTAAAATTATTAATTTATGGTATAATTTGGTAGTAAAAATTTTTGAGTTTGCGGTTTTCCTGAAAGGAAATTAATCTTTGCTTAGCTACTCGAACAAGCAAACTTATTACTCAAAAACGATAAAGGATTTCCATGTTTGATAATTTAACCAACCGGTTACAACAGGCATTTAAAAGTTTAACCGGTAAAAGCACTTTAAGTGAAGATAATATTGCTGATGCATTATCTGAAGTACGTAAAGCCTTACTTGAAGCAGATGTATCTTTACCAGTAGTTAGATCTTTCTTAGATGAAGTTAAAAACGAAGCTATTGGGACAAAAGTTAACCCTCGCCTAAATCCAGAACAAGCTTTTATTGAAATTATTCACAAAAGCTTAGTACGTGCAATGGGTGAGAAAAACGAAGAGTTAAACCTACGTACACAACCACCAGCAGTAGTTTTAATGGCTGGTTTACAAGGTGCGGGTAAAACTACTTCGGTTGCAAAATTAGCTAAACTACTTAAACAACAAAAGAAAAAAGTATTAGTAGTTTCGGCTGACGTTTATCGTCCGGCTGCGATCCAACAACTTGAAACTTTAGCGCAACAAGTTGGTGTTTATTTCTTCCCTTCACAAGTAGGTGAGAATCCGGTTGACATTGCTAATAACGCTTTAGCTTTTGCTAAACGTGGTTATTTTGATGTATTGATTGTCGATACTGCAGGTCGTCTACACGTTGATGAAACTATGATGGACGAAATTAAAGCGATTCACGAGGCAATTAAACCAATCGAAACTCTCTTTACCGTTGATGCTATGACCGGTCAAGATGCTGCTAATACAGCTAAGGCTTTTAATGAAGCTTTACCATTAACAGGGGTAATCTTAACCAAATTAGATGGTGACGTGCGTGGTGGTGCGGCATTATCAATTCGTCAAATCACTGGCAAACCAATTAAATTCTTAGGGGTTGGAGAAAAAACTGACGCTCTAGAAGCTTTCCACCCAGAACGTATTGCTGACCGTATTTTAGATATGGGGGACGTATTAACCTATATTGAAAAATTACAGCAACAAGTTACTGAAGAAGAATTAAAACGCGCGGAAAAAGTTGTTAAAAACAAAAAAGATTTTGATTTAGAAGACTTTTTAAGCCAATTATCTATGATGGATCGTGCTGGTGGTGTAGACTCATTACTATCATCTTTACCAGGTGCTAATGCGCTGAAAAATCAATTAGGTGATAAACTGGATAATGATGCTATTTCGAAAAAGACTAAAGTATCACGTGCGATTATTCAGTCAATGACTCCAGCTGAACGTAAAGATCCAAAAATCATTAAACACTCACGTAAATTACGTATTTCTAAAGGATGTGGTCAACCTGTATCTGAAATCAACCAGTTATTAACGCAATTTGAGCAAATGAAAAAACTGCAACAAATGCTTACTTCTGGTGGTTTAGGTAACATCATGAAAATGATGGGCGGTTTAGGTGGCGGTTTAGGCGGTCTAGCTAATATGTTTGGCAAAGGACGCAAGCCTTTCTAACAACATCTTTATATAGTTAAACCCGCACTATGTGTGGGTTTTCTTTTCTTGAGAATTTATTATGTCTATAGAAGATAACAAGCCACAAGCAGATAGCCTACAAGCTTTGATTGCAAAACTGCAAAATCCGCAAGCTGAACAAGTTACTCGCGATGAAAATGTGCAAGTGGCTGATAATACGAATGCTCAACCTAAAGCAAGTAAAAGTAAAAAGTTCAAGCAACCAAAACTGGACAAAAAATTATTAGAGTTAGTTGCAGCAAAAAAAGAACAAAAAGCTAAAGAAAAAGAGACGCGTGCCGCTTTAGGTGAGGTTGATCGTGACTTTACGAACTACTTTTTACCAGAAGCTTTACAAGCTAATCTCTTAGCTAATGATTTTGCTAAAGCAACTGATATTCAGGCAAAAGCTATTCCTTTAATTTCTGAAGGTAAAGACGTTTTAATTTCAGCCCAAACAGGTACTGGTAAAACTCTAGCTTACTTAATTCCAGCAATTGAACGTTTATTTTCTTTACCGCCATCAGCGCAACGTAAATGTCGTGTATTAATTATTGCACCTACGCGTGACTTAACGTTCCAAATTTATGAAATTGCTCAAAAACTTCTAGCACGTACGCATTATAAAGTGGCGGCTTTTGTAGGGAAATTAGTTGGTGAACAAAATAAATTTGATGATGACGAAGAAGCATTTAACACTTTCGAACACCATCAATTAGTAATTACTACTCCAGGACGTTTAGTTAAACAAGTATTAACTAATGGTGATATTGATCTTACCGGTGTTTCATTATTAATTCTTGATGAAGCTGATCGCTTACTCGAAATGGGCTCGGGAGCTGATATAGAGTTAATTCACCAACATACTCCTGCACGTGAAAATACAGTTTTAGTTAGTGCGACTTTAGGGCAAAAAGTAGTAGATTTATTTAGTGAAATTGCTCTAAATAATCCGGTTACAATCGAAGGTTCGCACTCACGAGCGGAAAAAAATACCCTCACTCAATACTACTATCACGCCGATAGTATTGAGCACAAAAAAGACTTATTAGTAAATCTTATTAAAGATTTAAATCTTAATAAAGTTATTGTTTTTGTGCGTAAGGTAGATACTGTTGCTCCTCTAGCGAAATATATCATGAACCAACGTTTTGGTTTACGTGCGACTTCTATTTCAGGGGAAATGGATAAAGACGAACGTGAAAGAGCTTTAGGATTATTTAAATCTGGTAAGGTGCAAATTTTAGTAACTACTGATCTTTTAGCGCGCGGGATTGATATCGAAGACGTTAAGGCCGTGATCAACTATGATTTACCTTATGATGGCGCGACTTTTGTACACCGTGTAGGACGTACGGGTCGTTTTGGTAAGCGTGGTTTAGCTATTAGCCTTGTGCAAGCACATGATTACCAATACTTAGGTAAAGCTATGCGCTTTATGAAAGAAGTAATCCCTGCTCGCGTTTTTCCTGGTTTAGAACCACAAACAAGTGTAAATCCGAATGCCTTACAAGGTAAAACTAAAGTTAAGCGCAAAGAAGATAAAGAAAAACTGAAAAAAGCTGAACAAAAGGCGAAAAAAGAAAAACTTAAAGCTAAAGAGAAACATCGCCAACGTAAGCAAAAAAATAAAGGCTTCCCGAAAAAATTCTTAGCTGCTGCTAAGCAAGATTAATATGATTTGCTGATAGGTAGCTTTTGTAGGGTACAGCTCACTTTCATTTTTATTAGCTAGGAATAAAACGGACTAGAAGATAATCTTATAGTCCGTTTTCTATTTGGGTTTAAAGTTCTAAAATTACTTATACTTAGTGTAAATTTTGCTAGTTTTTCTGGCATTTGTTAGATAGTTAAATCAAAAGTTTTCCATAAAGAGTTCAATTTGATAAATATTAACGATTAAATAGACGTAAATTAACGAATTATTTGCTTACTCTTTGCTATTTTAAGGGCTAGTTATAGTATAATAAGATAGGTTTCTGAAAGAGATTTTTAACTTTCATTTTTCTGCAAAATTGTCTCAATAACTCTTTAGAAGCTGACAGGATTCCTATTAAAATAAGCTCGAACTAAGGTTCGTGCTAAGGCTAAAGATTAACCATATATGCATGCATTAAAGAAAACATTACATTTTTTAGTGTTTCTAGCGCTTGGCGTATTTGCAGCGCTAGGGATGATGTATGTCTATAAAACACTAACCAACACTGTTAATGTTGAGCATGTAGTCTCTCAATCGTCAAGATACGAAGATCCATCTTTAGTTAATAATGCTAATGCCGTCCCAAATTTAGGCGTACAACCAACATCAGTATCTTATGGGGCAGCAATTGCCAAGGTATATGCTTCTGTGGTAAATGTGTATGCCCAAACTAAATCCGGAGCTGGTGTAGTAAATTCTTATGGATCTGGTGTAGTTATGACTGCCGACGGGTATGTTTTAACTAATAACCATGTAGTAGGGAATGCCAAAGATTTCGCCGTTACTTTAGTTGATGGTACAGTTTATCGCGCAGATTTAATTGGTAGGGATTATTTAACAGATCTTGCCGTATTAAAATTAAGTACAAGTGGAGAGTATACCAAAATCCGTGCTATTAAGAGCGACAATACGGCTCGCGTACGGGTTGGCGATGTAGTTATTGCTATTGGTAACCCTTTGAATTTAGGACAGTCTGCAACCATGGGTATTATTTCTGCCCTAGGTCGTGCAACTGTCGATAAAGCTGGTTATCAACAATTAATCCAAACCGACGTAGCATTAAATACGGGTAACTCTGGAGGTGCATTAATTAATGCCTCTGGAGATTTAATCGGTATTAATACGCTAATTGTAAATGAAGCCTATGGGCAGCAAGTGTCAGGTTTAGGGTTTGCAATACCTACAGCTGAAGCTGTAAACATTATGCAGCAGATTATTAAAAAAGGTTTTGCAGAACATCCATATTTTGGAGCGCAAACTTCATTAATGACCGATGCTAGTAATAAAAATTACTTAATAATTAGTTACATTGATCCAGAAGGTCCGGCTTATAAAGCAGGTTTACGTATTGGAGATCGTATTATTAGTATTGACGGTTTAGTTGTCTCACAAGTTAATGAATTTTTTAATAAAATTGGCAGCTATGATTTAGGTGCAAACATTAATCTGCAAGTTGAGCGTCAAGGCACATTATCCAATTACAAAGTTATCCTCGGATCTGTATCCGGCGGTACAACCATTAAATAATCAAAAGCGTTCGTACTTTAAGTATGAGCGCTTTTCGCAAATATAGATAATTATTATGATACAGTCATTTTGGCAAGAACGTAGATCCAATAAAAATTATTTAGAAACTGAAGACAAATACTACGTACGCTCAAATTATGAACGTGATAAAGCACGAGTGATTCACAGTAATAGTTTTCGTCGTTTACAAGCAAAAACCCAATTATTTAATGTTGTAGACTCTGATATTTCTCATACTCGTTTGACCCATAGTCTCGAAGTAGCTCAAGTTGGTACTGGGATTGTGCGTTTACTTAAAGCAAAGTATGATCCAGAATTTAGAGAATACTATGAAACCCAAACTCTACTTGGAGACTGTGCTTATCAACGTGCTGATAAAGAACAACGTAAATTTATTACCTCTTATTTACCTCCAGAAGCCTTAATTGAAACTATTTGTTTAACCCATGATATTGGGCATTCACCATTTGGACATTCTGGTGAATATGCTATGAATAGCTGTATGTTTCAATGTGGAGGTTTTGAATCTAATGCCCAAACGTTTCGTTTACTGACACATTTAGATAATTATTCACCGCTTTATGGCTTAGATTTAACCCGTCGTACACTCTTAGGGGTAGTTAAATATCCGCATGTTTTTACTGATAATAGCTCTACAGAAGAGAATGTGACCTTAGCTAAAAACTTAGCTTTACAGCCAATCAAAGGTATCTATTTAGACGATCAAGAGGCTTTTGACTGGTTACTCCAACCTTTAAGTGAAAGTGACCGTAAAAACTTTGTGAAAGTAAGTACAGTAGGGGATCGTCCAAAAACGCTATACCATAGTTTTGATTGTTCGATTATGGAGTTAGCTGATGATATCACCTATGTAGTACACGATGTTGAAGATGCCATTATCTTACGTTATATTACGCGAGATGATTGGGAAGAGTTTTACGAGCAATTTTCTCCACAAGTAAAACAAATACTGCAAAACTTAGTGACAAGTGGCTATCTTGATCCAGATTATGTAAGTCAGATGTTTGGTAGAGATGCTTATAAACGTCGCAAAGTGTTCTCGGCTTTAGTGCATCTATTTATTATTCACGTAGACGTAAGACCTCGTGGAGTATTTGCCGAGCCTTTACTTGATTTACAAGCCTTTTTACCAGAAGATCTGGTGGTCTTATGTAAATTCTTGAAAGAATTTTCGAATATTTCGATTTACAGTCAAGATATCCGTGGTGTAAATAATAAAGGTTGTAATATGATGTTAGCTGTATTTAATACTATTGCTAGTCGTCCTTATGTTTTAGGATCAGCGCATGCTAAAACTATCGAGAGTTTAACAACTCAACGAGCGAAATATCGTTACATTTGTGATTATATAGCTTGTATGACTAACGAACAATTACAAACCTTTTACAATAAATATATTTAAACCACAAAAGCGAGCTCTAGGGCTCGCTTTTAAAGTATGTATTTAAGCTTTAAGTTTTTGTAAATATTGATTTACCGTTTGCACAATAACCTTGGTCGTGTTGTCGATTTCTAAATTAACGAAATCACCCACTTGCTTACTACCGATAGTTGTACGTGCAAGAGTATCCGGAATAAGATTAACTGTAAAGCCTCTATCAGTGATCGAGCTAACAGTTAGACTCATACCATCAATTCCTACAAAGCCTTTATCGAAGATATAAGGAGTAAATTGTTCAGGTAAAGCAAACTCTAGTTGGTAAATATTGTCTTGGTTTTTTAAGGCAATAATTTCAAGTTTTTGATCAATATGTCCAGACATAATATGACCACCAACTTCAGTACCATATTTAAAACTACGTTCAATATTTACTTCTTGTCCGACCTGTAAACTACCTAAATTAGTTAGATTTAAGGTGGTACTAATTAAGTCAAAACTTAAAAGCGCATAATCTTGCTGATTAATTTGTGTAATTTCTTGAGCCAGAGTAGGTAATTCTTCTTGACTATATTCTTTACCTTGATAAATAAAGCTATAAGAAATTACTGAAAGACAGCAACCATTATTAGCTACAGAGTCGCCAATTTGGATTCCTAAAGCAAAAGCTAAAGGTAATTTGACCGTATGACGACGAGCGTTTAGTTTTTCTTCAATTGCCGTAATAACGCCTTTTTGTTGTACAATTCCCGTAAACATAAAAGAGTCCTTAATCCTTTAGATTTTACTAATTTGCCATGCTTGGTGAATTTTACTGTCGGCAAAATCCGCAGGCATAGTTTTACGTGTAATATCTGTAATTTGTAAACCTAGTTGCTCTAAAGCAGCTGTATCAAGTTTAAAGCCTCGTTTATTATTACAGAAGATTAAAGTACCGCCTGGAGCTAAGAGTTGATTAATTTTACTAATTAAACTTACATGATCGCGTTGTACGTCAAAAGTACCTTCCATACGCTTAGAGTTTGAGAAGGTTGGTGGATCACAGAAAATTAAATCATAAGCTCGGGCTTCTTCTTGCGCAGCATGCTCTAACCAAGCTAAAACGTCAGATTGGACAATTTTATCTTTAGTGGATTTGGCTTTGTTTAAACTAAAGTTTTCGGCAGACCATTTGCAATAACTATTGCTCATGTCAATCGATTTAGTGGTTGCTGCTTGGGCTTTAATCACATGTACACTTGCGGTTGAAGTATAGGCGAACAGGTTTAAGAAGCGAGTACGATGCTGGACAACTAACGAACGTAAATAGTAACGTAAGTCACGGTTATCTAAGAAAATACCTGTATCAATATAATCAGTTAAGTTTACTTTAAAAGTACAACCGTATTCATCGATAAGGATTTCAAGGGCTTGGTCGTTAATTTTAGTGTATTGCGCATCACCTTTTTGGCGTTGACGTAGTTTATCAATTACTTGCGGAGTATAAGCTCCTTTAGCTTGTTCGATAGCATATTTTTGTACCATGGCTAAAGCTTGTAATCCACGACGTACTGATTTATGCAGCGGGATTTCTTTAGTCGCTGCATACTCTTGTACAACATAGTATTTTTGTTGTGTTTTGCTATCGGTATAAACGTCAACGGCTACATTAAATTCAGGAATATCAGCGTCATAGAGGCGATAGTTCTCTACTTTTGCGCGTTTTAAGTAGCTATTTAAACGTTTAGCATTTTTTACTAAACGATTATAAAGTGACATTGCTTGTTCATCTTGTAAGTAAGCTTGATAATCAATGTTGCCTTGGCTAGTTACGTCTTGGCTTGTTTGCTCGCTTGAGGTATTACTTACTTGCTCGGCAAGACTTGCTGTATCTTTGGCTTGGTTATTAGCGTATTTACTCGCTTTAATTGCTTTATCTTGAGCATTGCGAATAGAGTATACACGGTACTGACAATCTAAATTAGAGTTTTTGATATTCCATTTACGGTTAGCTGCTAAAGATAAGCAATCTAAGAGTTTGGTTGATGAGGAAATAACCCCCATAATCCAACCAGGGAATAAGCGTTTAGCAACATTGCCTAGATTGTAATATGTATGATATAACTCACGTTCGTTTGCTAAACGTACACCATACGGAGGGTTAACAATTACTAAGCCAGTAGGAGCTTGTTCTTGACGTTGGAGTTGAGTAATATCTTGTAACTTAAAGTCAATATAAGAAGTAACGCCAACGTAATCAGCATTTTGTTGGGCAACAATTAATACGGCTTTATCGTTGTCCGAAGCATATACTTTAAAGTCAGGGTGAATTTGTTCATCACTTAGACGTGAATTTTTAGCCTGACGTTGCACTTCGATCCATAAAGAGAGATCGTGTCCTTGCCAATAATCTAAATGGTGCTGTTCACAAAACAGACCTGGAGCAATATTTAAAGCGATTAATACTGCTTCAATGGCTAATACACCAGAACCACACATTGGATTATATACTGGACTTACTTTATCCCAACCAGTACGTAAAATTAGATTTGCCGCTAAAGTTTCACGCATTGGAGCAAAACCTTGACGTGAACGATAACGTTTGTGCATCGTGCCAGTTAAGTCTAAAGCGATTTGCAGTTGTTTATTGTGTAAACGACAGTCAATTACTACATCAGGATCTTCAGTACTAACATTTGGACGCTCGTGCTGTTGATTAACATAATAGTCAACTAAAGCATCTTTTACTCGTAGTGCCGAGAATTGCGAGTTCTTTAACGCAGCGTTGGTACCATTAAAGTTAACTTTAAAATCAAAGCCTGGATGCAGAATGCTACTCCATGGCATTGCATAGACGCTATTATAAAGATCGAGATCGTCTTCCACATAACTCGTATTTAAAACTAGTAAGGTACGAGCTGCTACGCGCGACCAAAGCATAAATTGATATGCTTGATATAATTCGAGCTTAGCACTTACACCACCTACTTTTACTTGAATAGCATATTGTTCGCTTAAGCCATGATATAAAGCTTGTACTTGTTCTGGGCTACCTATATCCCATGTGCTAGGAATTAGATCGATTGTAGGTTGAGCAAGTTTGCGTCCAGCTACGAGTAAATGAAGTAATTCTTGTTTCACCATTTCTTCGAAGCCAATTTGGCAACTAATGAAAAAATGGTAGGTTTTTTGGGACATATTTAATCCTTTTAGATGAAGTTAAAACCTAAGTCTTCAGACTTAGGTTTTAACAAATTAATCTACTGTTAATCTACTGAACTTTCGATAAATTGTAAGAATTTATCGTACATTAAATCAATTGCGTACAGTAGAACGTCAAGATTAGCGTCATTGTTAAAACCGTGAATTGATAAATAACGGCGGAACTGTTTAGCTCCAGGTAAACCGTTAAATGCTCCTAGCACAGGTTTAAATAAATGACTAATAGCCACGCCACGTTTTACTTCTTTTTCCCAGTAAGGACGTAAACGCTCTAGAGCGTCAAACATTGCTTGACCTGTCGCAATTTGTTGCGCACGTTTAAATCTTGCAGCATCTGAAATGTGTGACTTAGGTGCATGTTTACCTGGTTCACGTTTATGTTGTAACATTTCAAGCGCAAAAGCACGTTTTTCGGTTAAGCCTTGTTCTAAACGTTCAGCGGCTTTTTTATGAATTAAAGTTGTAAGTAAATCTAATTTTTCAAGTAGAGGATCGTAAGTAGAAAGTAAATTACGTCCCCCACTAATAGATTTAGCTACACGCATGGTAAATGAATCATGTGAATCTGCATGCAGATTTACACTATCAGGGAAGAAAGCATATTGATGATCTAACGTTAAAGTATCATCAAAAATCCCATGATAACGCGAAAAATCATTAGCGTAATCATCAAATAATAGAGCATCAACACCTAATAATACAGCTGGATTATTAAATGCTTCACGTCCCATCATTACGCCTTCAACATGTTTTAAATGTTCTGACGCTTCGTATAAAGTGTTAATACCACCGTTAATAGTAATATTAATATCAGGGAACTCATCTTTTAAGTCGTAAACACGCTGATAATTTAATGGTGGTATTTCACGGTTTTCTTTTGGAGAAAGACCGTTTAATAAAGCTTTACGTGCGTGGATAGTAAAATCACTAATACCAATTTCAACTAGCGGATCTAAGAAATCTGCTAGGAAATCAAAGTCGTCGTAATCATCTATGCCGATGCGAGTTTTAATTGATACGGGAATATCACAACTAGTTAATAGAGCATCTGCACATTGAGCTACTAAATCTGGTTCAGCCATTAAGCAAGCACCAAAACTCCCACTAGTTACACGCGGAGATGGGCAGCCTACATTAATGTTAATTCCATAGTATGGATATAATTCCGCTTTTTCGGCAAGCATTTTACCTACTTGGGCAAATTGCTTAGGATCTGAACCACCAAGTTGTAAAACGACATTGCCTTCATTTTCAGGATTAAAGAAGAGGTAGTCTGATTTACTATGTAAAATAGTAGAAGTAGCTACCATTTCAGTGTATAACACTGCATGTTTAGATAGTTGACGATGAAAAGCGCGGCAGTAGCGAGTTGTCCAATCTAACATTGGAGCTACTGAAAAGCGTTGATCGTAAAAATTTTGTGCTTTTGTCATATAGAGGAAAAAGTCTTCTATGTACGTTAGTACGGCAAAAGTCTCATTTATACCAATAATTGTATTGTCTAAATAATCTAAGATTATCTAGCCAAAGGGTATAAGAGAGTTTATTAAATGATTATGTAATCTATTTCAGAGTTTGCTTGTGTTTGAGAGTGTTGGTCGTTGTATTGTAATAAATAAATTAATACATTACCGATCGCTTTTTGTTTTAGTACAGTAAAGCGTTGATCAAGTTGCTGTACTAAATGTGCATATGCACCATCAAGTTGTAAGAAAATTAAAGCTTGATGATCTAAATAACCGTTTTGTGCTAAGTCTGCTAATACTTCTAACTCATGTTCTTGCATAAATGGGGGGTCAACAAAAACTAAATCGTAAGTAGTAGTGGCTTTTTGCTTTACCCATTGGTAACTATCGGTTAACTTAATATTTACTTGTGGTTCAAAACCATAACTATTAACTAGAGCTTGGCGGTTAATCTCACGATAATTTAAAATTAAACGATCGTATACGGCTTTAGCATATTCACACATTTGTAAACTTTGGCAACCTCGAGATAGGGCCTCAAATCCTAAAGCTCCTGATCCTGCAAATAAATCAAGTACTCTTCGTTGCGCAACATCAAATTGAATCCAATTAAAAAATGTTTCTTTTACGCGTGAGCCGATTGGACGTAAACCTTCAGCTGTAATAACTTCGAGTTTTTTGCCTTTTAAAGCTCCGGCATGAATATAAATATAACCTTTATTATTGGCGTGTTGGTGAAGAGTTGATTGCTTTTTTACCATAATTAAATATTTTTACTTATAATTAAATTTAAAATTTAATTA
>NZ_NRJG01000126.1 GCF_003585935.1 Psittacicella hinzii | reverse complement strand
TTTTCTTATTGATTTAAATAATCTTTTTGCTCTAAACGAATAATATCTTTATCAAGAATTTGTTGTCCTGATTGCACTTCAATCATTTCAAGGTTAGAATCGCCTAGATTTTCAATGCTATGAGCTGTACCAACTGGGATAAAAAGAGATTGATTTTCTCTCAAAATATGTTCCTGTTTGGCAAGAATAACTTTGGCTGTGCCTTGTGTAATAATCCAGTGTTCAGTTTTAAACTTATGGATTTGCGTTGCTACTTTCCCATGAGGTTTTATTGTAATCTTTTTAATTTGGAAGCGATCTCCCTTATCAAGGATTAGAATTTTACCCCATGGTCGATAAATCACGCGATGTTCATAAGTTATTTCTGGATGTTTTTGTTTAATTTGTTGTACAAGTTGTTTGATTTCTTGAGAACGAGATTTGTCTGCTACAAAGGTAGCATCTGGCGTTTGCACGACAACTAAATTATTAACCCCAACACTAGCGATTAAATTATTCTGTTCTGCCATAAAGTAATTATTATGACTATCAATACTAATACAATTAGCTAATTCAACGTTACCGAGTTCATCTTTAATAGAGCTTTCCCATAAAGATTGCCAAGATCCTAAATCCGACCATTGTAGATTTAACGGATAAACCACTCCTTGTGAAGTTTTTTCCATAATCGCATAGTCTATTGATATATCTGGATTAGCATTATAGGCACTAGCTTTTAAGCGAATAAAATCATAATCGAGGGTTGATTTTTCATAGGCTTGGAAACTAGCTTGATAAATTTCAGGAGCGTACTCTTTTATCGCTTCTAAATAAGCTTGTGCACTAAAAAGATAAATTCCCGAATTCCATAAAGCTTGTCCTTGAGCTAATAAAGCAAGAGCCTGTTCTTTATTGGGTTTTTCAACAAAGGATTTTATCTTAAATGCTGCATTTGAACTTGTGTTTTGTGAATACCCTTGAGTAGTATTAGCTGGAGTATTTTTTATATCTGCAGCTTTTAGTAGAGAATCTTTGAAAGTATTACTTGTTACATTCTTTAGATGTTGGTAAAGAATATAGCCATAACCAGTTTCCACTTCACCTTGTGGTTCAATACCAAAGCTTACTAATTTATTATCTTGTGCTGTAGGAATTGCTTGTTCTATTTGGCTAATAAAAGTTTGCTCAGGGGTTAGTTGATGGTCAGCAGGCAAAACAAGCATTAAAGCTTGTTGGTCTCTTTTTTGTAAATGCAGAGCAGCAATAGTTAAAGCTGGAGCTGTATTACGACTTATTGGTTCAAGGATAATATTTTGTTTTAATAAATTTAGTTGGTGCAATTGTTCTGCAGCAATAAAGCGATGATCTTCGTTACACAACACTAGAGGAAGATTACTACTTAAATCTTGAACACGTAAAATCGTTTGCTGAAACATTGAATGCTGAGCATTAAAGTGCTGAAATTGTTTGGGATATAAAGTACGTGAAATAGGCCACAAACGTGTTCCAGCACCACCTGCTAAAATAACCGGATATAGGTGGTTATACATAGCTACATCCTTTTATCAGTATGAGTTAAAAACCATTGATAAGTATCTGCTAAACCTTGTTCTAAATTAATAGCAGGTTGCCAGCCTAAACTTTGTAAGCGACTAATATCAAGTAGCTTACGTGGAGTTCCATCTGGTTTAGAGGTATCCCATAAGATTTTCCCTCGATAACCTACAGTTTTAGCTACTAATTCAGTGAGCTCTTTAATTGTAATATCACTACCAGTTCCTACATTAATGTGAGAACAAGTTGTAGTGGTTACTTTTTGATAATCTTCTACAGATAGATTTTGTATTAAAATACAAGCTCGTGCTAAATCATCAACATGTAAAAACTCACGTAAAGGACTTCCAGTTCCCCAAGCTTCAACTTCTGGTAATTGTTCTATTTTAGCTTGGTGAAAGCGACGAATTAAAGCTGGGATCACATGACTATGTTCTGGATGAAAATTATCAAACGGACCGTAAAGATTAGTAGGCATAACGCTACGGTAATCGCGTTGATATTGACGATTGTAACTCTCACATAGTTTAATACCAGCAATCTTTGCTAGTGCATATGGTTCATTAGTAGGTTCTAAGGTATCAGTTAACAAAGCTTGCTCTTTAATAGGTTGCTCTGCAAACTTAGGGTAAATACAGCTAGAACCTAAAAATAAGAGTTTCTGTACATTAGCCAGATGAGCAGCATGAATTACATTCAACTCAATCATTAGATTTTGATAAATAAAATCAGCTGGATAAGTATTATTGGCGTAAATGCCTCCAACTTTCGCAGCTGCTAGATATACTTCATCGATTTGTTGTTGAGTAAAAAATTGTTGCACATCTCTTTGAATAGTTAAGTCTAATTTTTGACGTGGTGCTGTTACAATCTCTATTTGAGAGTCTAAGCTTAATTGTCGGCAGATAGCTCTTCCTACCATACCATTATGACCAGCAACAAAAATTCTTTTCATATAAATCTCCTAGAGATCTAGGATTAGTTTATTTAGACATAAAGTTGTCTAAATCTTGTAGAGTCAGAAGTTTTTCTTTTTGAGCTAATTGGTAGTCACTTGCTACCATTTGGGCGCAAAGTTCTTGCAAGGATATTTCAGGTTTCCATCCTAGTTCTTGGGCAGCTTTAGTTGGATTACCGAGTAAAGTTTCTACTTCAGTATGACGGTAAAATTTTGGTGATACACGAACAATCACTTGTCCTAGAGTTATTGCTGGTGCTAAATCTCCTTCAACTTTAACAACAGTCGCGATTTCTTTTTCCCCTGTACCTGAAAACTCTAGATAAATCCCAAGCTCTTTAGCAGCAAGAGTTACAAACTCGCGTACACTAATTTGTTGTCCTGTAGCAATAACAAAATCTTGTGGTTTAGATTGTTGTAGCATTAACCATTGCATACGCACATAATCAAGAGCATGCCCCCAATCACGTAAAGCATCCATATTGCCTAAATAGAGTGTGTATTGTAAACCTAAAGCAATACGAGCTAAAGCTAAGGTAATTTTACGTGTTACAAAATCAGCTCCACGTCGTGGAGATTCATGATTAAAAAGAATACCATTACATGCGTACATATCGTAGGCTTCACGATAATTAATCGTGATCCAATAGGCATATAGTTTAGCTACAGCGTAAGGTGAACGAGGGTAGAAAGGAGTGCTTTCTGTTTGAGGTGTTTCTTGTACTAAGCCATAAAGTTCTGAAGTGCTTGCTTGGTAAAAGCGTGTATGTTTAGTTAATCCTGCATTACGAATAGCTTCGAGTAAACGCAGAGTACCTAAAGCATCGACGTTGGCTGTATATTCAGGAGAGTCAAAGCTTACTGCAACATGTGATTGAGCAGCAAGGTTATATATTTCATCAGGACGTATTTTAGAGATAAGTGTTTGTAGATTGCCCGAATCAGTTAAATCTCCATAATGGAGTTGTAAATGAGGATTTACTATTAAGTGTTGTATACGACCAAGATTATCACTAGCGCTTCTGCGCACTAAGCCGTGTACTTGATACCCCTTTTCTAAAAGGAATTCAGCAAGATAAGAGCCGTCTTGTCCGGTAATACCGGTAATAAAAGCTTTTTTCATCATAAAAAACATTTTTGGTAAATTTAGTCTGACTCAACTTTTAGGGAGTCAAGGCTTAGTTGTATTTTACACTATCTAAGAGTTCGTCTTGGGAAAATTAGATATCTTAAAAGCCCATGTATATACATGGGCTTTTAAGATAAAAAATTCTATTTTACGGCTTCACGCTCGTTAAATAAGTGACCTTGAGTTAAGTGTACAGGTTCAACTAATTCATCGTTACTTACCACAAAAGCTTGACCAAATCCTTTTACAAATACCCCTTGAGTAGTTTCTAAACGGAAAAGGTTAAAGTCTTTCATCGTTGAAAGTTCACCTACAATATCCCCAAAGCGCTCAGCTAGAGCTTTAACTCCAGCATTAAACTCTTCGCTTTCAGCTGCTACTTCATGAGCAGTTACAGCAAAGGTTAAACGCGTACGTACGTAAATATTACGTGCGGCACTTTCATCTTCGATCAGCATTACACTTGCTTTACCTACTTCACGTAAATTAGCAGCATGTTTAGCTACATCTGAAATCAGAATATAGTAGTAACCGTTAACAATTACAAATGGTGAATAAGAGGCTAAAGGTTCACCATCAGTATTTACAGAAGAGATAATCAGAGTTTTGGTGTTAGCTTTTAATTCCGCTACAGCTGGACCAATACGACCTGATAAACGACGGGCTTTTTCTTGTGGATCTAGAGACATGTATATTCCTTGTAATTAGAGTGAGGTTAATTAAGCGTTTTGTTGTACGAGTTCTTTGAAGCGTGCAACTTGCTCTGGAAGAAGATTGCGTTGTTCATCGCGTCCTAAATACACTTTAAAGGCAACCTCTCCATTGGCTAAGATAAAGGCTAAAGCATAACTTTCTTTACCTCTAAATGGTTTACTAACTAAAACCACAGAGGTAAAGGTTTCGGTTAAGAGATGACCTTGTAATTGTAATTCAGGATTAGCTGTAGGTCCCATATTTAAATTATAGTAACCACGCGCAAAAGTCCCCGCAGGGAATGGAGCTTTAATTTCCCACAGGCTACCAGCTTTTTCCACGATTGTTGTTACATTACCCCAAGTTGGTAATTCTTCAAGTAAAGACATTACTTGGTTAGCAGGTAACATAGTAACAAATTCTGCTGGTAAGGCTTGAATAATTAGACCTTCAGGCTGATTAAAGCGAGTACTTAAATCAGTGGTATGTAAATGTGGATCTTCAGCCAAAGCTGCTGCAATCTGTTGTTGTAAATTAGTTAGATCAATCATAGTCTCAAATTAGAGTGAAAATGGATTAAGAGCTTACAATAAGGCTCAAGCAATACTTTGTATTATAAAGGAGAATTAGCTTATTGTAAATTATTACCATTTAGATTTGTGACTTAGATCACACTTTTAGTAAAAATATGGGCTAAAAAAGATCGTAATGCGGCAAAGTTGTAAGAAATGTGCTAGATGGTTGGACAAACCATGCATTATAGGTTGCATTTTGGGATACAGCTCATATGGAGCTAGTATTACAGAGATGATAAGCTTGATGAGGGGGGGGGGTAAGTAAGAGGTTATCTTAGTAAGAGGTTATCTTTAGTGAGAGAGCTACCTAACTGCTGTAACTAATGTTGAAAATAGTGCATGAAGATTTGGAGACGGGGCTGCTCTGGGCTTTTAGTTTGAGCTGAGCGAAAAAAACGCGCAAAAAGGATCAAGCACTGCGTGCTTGATCCTTACTAATATTAATATTAGT